>JBFHPI010000126.1:0-8081 GCA_041592855.1 Pseudomonas sp. | reverse complement strand
CAGGCCGGCAGCTCCCTGAAGTTCTGCCTGCTGGCCGAGGGTAATGCCGACTGCTACCCGCGTCTGGCGCCCACCTCGCAGTGGGACACCGCCGCCGCCCAGGGCGTGCTGGAGGGGGCAGGGGGCGAAGTGCTCAACCTCAGGGGGCAAGTGCTGGACTATGGGGCGCGCGAGTCCCTGCTCAATCCGTCCTTTCTGGCCCTGCCGGCTGGCGCCGAGTGGCGCGCCGAGCTGATCCAGCTGGCCCGGGCCCTGGATTGAAGTGCCTGCAGGTTACTGGCTGGACAGCCGGTCGCCGCGCTCGAAGCGCCAGGTGCGGATGATTTCCAGGCGGTCGACATCGGCCAGGTCGCCGGTAAAGGGGGCGAAGGGCGCGGCCAGGCGCACGATGCGCAAGGCCGCCTGGTCCAGCACCGGGTGACCGGAGGGCTCCAGCACCTGCACCTCGAACAGGGTGCCGTCGCGATTGATCGACACCAGCAGCCGCAGGCTGCCGTAGATACCCTGTCGGCGGGCTTCGTCCGGGTAATTCAGGTTGCCGATGCGCTCCACCTTCTTGCGCCACTCGTCCTTGTACCAGGCGCCCTTGTCGCGCATGGTCGAGGCTGCGTTGAGACGGTGGATCTTTGGCCGCTTGGCGTACTGTTGCACTTCCTGGGCCAGTTCGGCCTCCAGGCTGGCGATCTCCGCTGACAGTTGGGCACTGTTGAATACTGGCGCCGGGCGCACCTGGGGCGTGGGTTTGCTTTCTTCCTGCTTGACCGGGGTCTTCTGTTGCTGTGGTGCGCGGGTGGCCACGGCCGCCTTCGGTGCTTCCTGGCGCGCGGCCGGTTGCTGCGGCGCGGCGGGAGGCGTTACGCGCTTGACCTGGCTGTCCTGAAACAGTGCCTGTTCGGTGGTCTTGGGCGCCGCCTTGTGCTCCAGGGTGCCGCTGCCCTGCTGGTTGTCCTGGGCGATAAAGTCGGCGTCCTTGGGCTTGTCTTCGCTCTTGAAGGTGGACAGGGTGACTTCCAGGGTCTTGCTGATCTGTCCCGGTTCGGCCAGGGTGAAGCCCAGGCCGAGAATCAGGGCGACGTGCAGGGCCGCGGCCATAAACAGGGTAAAGCCCAGGCGGTCTGCGGGGCTGACACGGGAGCTGGACAGTTCGGGAAGATTGGCGGCTGCGTTCATGCGCGTTCGGATCGACTCAGGGTGTCGCGCAGTCTGCCGGCATCGGCCGCCAGCCTGCAAGCGACATGCGTCAGGCTGCCACCTGGGTCAAGCTTTTGCCGGACTGCGGCTGGCCAGCTTGCTGGCAATGCAGTCCATCAGGCGTTCGCCGATGCGGGTGTCGTACGCCGTATCAATCTCGCGGATGCAGGTGGGGCTGGTGACGTTGATCTCGGTCAGGTGTTCGCCAATGACATCCAGGCCGACAAAGATCAGGCCCTTTTCTTTGAGCGTCGGCCCCACGGCTGCGGCGATCTCGCGATCACGCTCGCTCAGTGGGCGCGCCTCGCCACGCCCGCCTGCCGCCAGGTTGCCGCGGGTCTCGCCGGCCGCCGGGATGCGTGCCAGGCAATAGGGGATGGGTTCGCCGTCGATCATCAGGATGCGCTTGTCGCCGTCCTTGATCGCGGGCAGGTAACCCTGGGCCATGATCTGCTGCTGGCCATGCTGGGTCAGTGTTTCCAGAATGACCGAGAGGTTGGGGTCGCCCTCGCGATGGCGAAAGATCTGCGATCCGCCCATGCCATCGAGGGGTTTGAGAATGATGTCACGGTGCTCCCGGGCAAACTCGCGCAGAATGTCGGCCCGGCGACTGACCAGCGTCGGCGGGGTGTAGGCACTGAACTGGGTAGCGAAGAGTTTCTCATTGCAGTCGCGCAGGCTCTGCGGTCGGTTGACCACCAGCACACCGGCCTGTTCGGCCTGCTCCAGCAGGTAGGTGGAGTAGACGAACTCATTGTCGAAGGGCGGATCCTTGCGCATCAGGATCACATCCAGCTCGCTCAGTGGCATGTCCTGCTCGGCGCCGAGTTCGAACCAGCGCTGGGCGTCGTTGAATACGCTAAGCTGAGACAGTCGGGCATGGGCCTGACCTTTTTGCTGATAGAGATCCTTCTGCTCCATATAGAAAAGTGACCAGCCGCGCGCCTGGGCCGCCAGCAGCATGGCCAGGGAGCTGTCCTTCTTGAAGTTGATCTGCGCAATGGGGTCCATGACGATGCCGAGGCGGATGCTCATGGTCAATCTCCGGAAAAGGCGTGAGCTAAAGTAGGGCGGGAAGTTGCAATGGCTGCCAGGGTGGCGCTGCCGAAACGGACGGTCAAGGGAAAACCTTGGCTTGCATGGCTTATAGATTGCGTCAGGAGTCTGTGCTAAAAAGGCACGACGAGTGGGTTGTAGCCCGTCGGTGACAGGGCCTTGAGCGCACTGATATAACGCTAAAATAACGACTCACCGAGGCGATGGTAGGGCAAAAATGGAACAGCATTCCGAGGGTTTGAGGGTGATGGTGATCGACGACTCGAAAACGATTCGTCGTACCGCAGAAACCCTGCTGAAAAAGGTGGGCTGCGAAGTGATCACCGCAGTCGATGGCTTCGATGCCTTGGCAAAAATCGCTGACACCCATCCCAATATCATCTTTGTCGATATCATGATGCCGCGACTCGACGGCTATCAGACCTGCGCCCTGATCAAGAACAACAGCGCATTCAAATCCACCCCGGTGATCATGCTGTCCTCCAAGGACGGCCTGTTCGACAAGGCCAAGGGACGCATCGTCGGCTCGGATCAGTACCTGACCAAGCCGTTCAGCAAGGAAGAGCTGCTAGGCGCGATCACAACCCATGTGCCCGAGTTTACGCCGGTGGAGCAAGCCTCCTGACGCCTGCCTGAGTGCTTGCAGGCGCTTCTTACAGTATTGGAAAAACACCATGGCTCGAATTCTGATTGTTGATGACTCCCCAACCGAGATGTACAAGCTGACTGCCATGCTGGAAAAGCATGGCCATCAGGTGCTCAAGGCTGAAAATGGCGCCGATGGCGTTGCCCTGGCGCGCCAGGAGAAGCCCGACGCGGTGCTGATGGATATCGTCATGCCGGGTCTCAATGGCTTCCAGGCCACCCGCCAGCTGACCAAAGACGCAGACACCAGCCATATCCCGGTGATCATCGTGACCACCAAGGATCAGGAAACCGATCGCGTCTGGGGCAAGCGCCAGGGTGCCAAGGACTATCTGACCAAGCCGGTTGATGAAGCCACGCTGGTAAAAACCCTGAATGCGGTATTGGCCGGCTAAATGCCGTGCCAGTCCGCTACTAAATAAGAATAAGGCCGCAGCAGGCATGCCGGACGCGCAAACCCCTTTTCATACTCTTCTCGACATCGATCGTCTGTGTCGCTCTCTGGCCGCTGGCCTGCCCTCGCAGCAGGAAATGGTGCAGACCTGGAGCGGCATTGGTTTTCGCATGGGCGATCGCTATTTCGTCGCGCCCATGGGCGAGGTGGGCGAGGTGCTGCATGAGCCGCGGCATACCCTGCTGCCTGGAGTGAAAAGCTGGGTCAAGGGCGTGGCCAACGTGCGCGGTCGTCTGCTGCCGGTGATGGACCTGTGTGGCTTCTTCGGCGGCGAGCTGTCGCCGCTGCGCAAGAAACGGCGGGTACTGGTGGTCGACTACCAGGAAGTCTTCGCCGGCCTGACGGTGGACGAAGTCTTCGGTATGCAGCATTTCCCGGTGGACACCTTCTCCGAGCAGCTACCGCCGCTTGAGGCGGCCATCGCTCCTTTCATTCATGGTGTCTTTCAGCGTGAGCAGCCCTGGTTGGTGTTCAGCCCGCATGCGCTGGCGCGTAATCAGGGGTTTCTCGATGTCGCAAGTTAAGTGTTTTTCGGTGGGGTCGGCGTTGCCGGCCTTTTGGCGTTATATGGGAACCGTAGTGCGGTCGGTCCAGGCGGGGGCCTGTAAATGAAAAAACTAAACGCAGGTAATTTGTTCGCGGGTACGCGCAGCAGCACATTGATTCTGGGGCTGTTTATTGTCCTGATCGTGTCCATCGTGCTGTTGTTTGCCAACTTTGCTTACATCAACACCCAGTCCAACTACGACACGGAATACATCGGCCACTCCGGTGAGCTGCGCGTACTGTCCCAGCGTATCGCCAAGAACTCCACGGAAGCCGCCGCCGGTACCGGCGAGGCGTTCGGTCTGTTGCGTGATGCGCGTAACGACTTCCAGGCGCGCTGGAATATCCTCACCGACGGCAGCGTGGAAACCGGCCTGCCACCGGCGCCCGAATCGCTGCAGGCGCAGATGGCTGCCGTGCAGGCGGACTGGGATACCCTGCGCCGCAACACCGACGCCATTCTGGCCAACGAACAGACCGTACTGTCCTTGCACCAGGTAGCCGCCACCCTGGCAGAAACCATTCCGCAGCTGCAGGTGGAGTACGAAGAGGTGGTCGATATTCTGCTGGAAAGCGGTGCGCCGGCCGCCCAGGTTTCGGTGGCCCAGCGTCAGTCGCTGCTGGCCGAACGTATCCTGGGTTCGGTGAACAAGGTACTGGCCGGTGACCAGGACTCGGTACAGGCTGCCGACATGTTCGGTCGCGACGCCAGCCTGTTCGGTCGTGTACTGGCCGCCATGCTCGAAGGCAACGCCGCCATGGAAATCAGCCAGGTAACCGATGCGGAAGCCCTGGAGCGTCTGGCGGAAATTTCCGAGCTGTTCGAGTTCGTCTCCGGCTCGGTGGATGAGATTCTGGAAACCTCGCCCGAGTTGTTCCAGGTACGTGAGTCGGCCAACGTCATCTTTACCGTGTCCCAGACCCTGCTGGACAAGGCGTCCGACTTGGCCAAAGGCTTTGATGACCTGGCCACCGGTCGTGCCCTGAATACCCTGATCGGTTATGTGCTGGGTGGCCTGGCCCTGGGCTCGATCATCCTGATCGGTCTGGTCATGGTGCGGGAAACCAACCGCCGGCTGGCCTCGACCGCAGAGAAGAACGAACGTAACCAGGCGGCGATTCTGCGTCTGCTCGACGAAATCGCCGACCTCGCAGACGGTGACCTGACCGTGGCCGCGACGGTAACCGAGGATTTCACCGGTGCCATCGCTGACTCCATCAACTACTCCATCGACCAGCTGCGCGATCTGGTCGCCACCATCAACCTGACCGCCGTGCAGGTAGCCGGTGCGGCCCAGGAAACCCAGGCCACCGCCATGCACCTGGCCGAAGCGTCCGAGCACCAGGCCCAGGAAATTGCCGGGGCCTCGGCGGCGATCAACGAAATGGCCGTGTCGATTGACCAGGTATCGGCCAACGCCGCGGAATCCTCCGCGGTAGCGGAGCGTTCCGTAGCCATTGCCAACAAGGGCAACGAGGTCGTACACAACACCATCACCGGCATGGATAACATCCGTGAACAGATCCAGGACACCTCGAAGCGGATCAAGCGCCTCGGTGAATCGTCCCAGGAGATCGGTGACATCGTTAGCCTGATTAACGACATTGCCGACCAGACCAACATCCTCGCACTGAACGCCGCGATCCAGGCCTCCATGGCCGGTGATGCGGGTCGCGGCTTCGCCGTGGTAGCGGACGAAGTACAACGCCTCGCGGAACGTTCTTCGGCTGCAACCAAGCAGATTGAGGCGCTGGTTAAGACCATTCAGACCGACACCAACGAAGCCGTTATCTCCATGGAGCAAACGACCTCCGAAGTGGTGCGCGGTGCCCGTCTGGCTCAGGACGCCGGGGTCGCCCTGGAAGAGATCGAAAAAGTATCCAAGACCCTCGCGGCCTTGATTCAGAACATCTCCAACGCCGCGCGTCAGCAGGCGTCGTCGGCCGGTCATATTTCCAACACCATGAACGAGATTCAGGAAATCACCTCGCAGACTTCGTCGGGTACCACCGCCACCGCCAAGAGCATTGGTAACCTGGCCAAGATGGCCAGCGAGATGCGTAAGTCGGTGTCCGGCTTTACCCTGCCGGGCGGGGATCAGGCCTAAGCGTGCTTTGTGCGGCAACCCGGGTGGGGAGCCGCGCCGATGCCATGGCGCTAAGCGAGGGGCGGGATATGCAGCCGGGCGTATGGGCCTTGCAACCCCTGGCGGATATGTCCGCCACGGAGTTTCGGGAGTGGCAGCAGTTGCTGGAGGAACGTACCGGCGTGGTGCTCAATGAGCGGCGCCGGGCCTTCCTGCAGACCAATCTGAGCGCGCGCATGCGTGAACTGGGCGTGACGGATTACGCCAGCTACTTCCGTCAGGTCACCGATGGCCCGCGTGGTGCGGTGGAGTGGTCGACCCTGCTCGACCGCCTGACCGTGCAGGAAACCCGCTTCTTTCGTCATCGTCCGTCTTTCGAGGTGCTCGATCTTTACCTGCGCGAGCGCTTGCAGCAGGGCCTGGATAAACCCTGGGAGTTGTGGAGCGTGGGTTGCTCCAGCGGCGAAGAGCCCTATTCCATGGCGATCTGTGCAGCCGAAGTGCTGCGTGATACCGAGCAGGCGGCGCATTTCGGCGTCACCGGCACGGATATCAGCCTTAACGCCCTGAGCAAGGCCCGCGACGGCCAGTATGGCGCGCGCCGTCTGGAACAGTTGGACGAAGACTTGTGCCAGCGTTATTTCCTGGCGCAAGCGGATGGACGTTTCAAAGTAGTACCCAGCCTGGCTGCGCGGGTGTGTTGCGCCAGGCTCAACGTGCTGGAACTGGCCAAGGCGCCAATGTCCGGTATGGACGTCATTTTTTGTCAGAACTTGCTGATCTATTTTCGCCGCTGGCGCCGCCGCGAGATCCTCAACCGCCTGGCCGAACGCCTGGCACCGGGCGGTCTGTTGGTGGTGGGCGTGGGTGAAGTGGCGGGTTGGCAGCATCCGGAGCTGATTCCGGTGGCCGACGAGCGAGTGCTGGCGTTTACCCGCAAGGGATAAGGCAGAGCCAAGTTTATGAGTGGAGTGGCTATGGGTGATCGGCACGATTATGTCGCCCTGGAATGGGTCAAGGGCGAAATCTCGGAAACCCTGAAGCAGGCGCGTCAGGCCCTGGAGGCGTTCGTCGAGAACCCGCAGGATGCAACGCGCATGCGCTTCTGCCAGACCTATGTGCATCAGGTCCTGGGTACCCTGCAGATGGTCGAGTTTTTCGGCGCAGCCCTGCTCGCCGAGGAAATGGAACAGCTGACCCAGGCGCTGATCGATGGCCGCGTGAGCAACCAGGCCGAAGCCCTGGAAGTGCTGATGCAGGCGATCCTGCAGCTGCCGGTATATCTGGACCGTATCCAGACTGCCCGCCGCGACCTGCCGATGGTGGTGTTGCCGCTGCTCAACGACCTGCGTGCCGCCCGTGGCGAGAAGCTGCTCTCGGAAACCAGCCTGTTTGCCCCGGATATGTCTCAACGTCAGGCCGCCCTGTCCAGCGAAACCCTGGCCGAACGTGGCACTGCCGAGTTGCCGGCGCTGCTGCGCAAGTTGCGGCAGATGTTGCAGGTGGCGCTGGTCGGGGTGATTCGTAACCAGGACCTGCCGACCAATCTGAACTACATGGCGCGGGTCTTCGCACGCCTGGAAAACCTCTGCCAGGATTCGCCTCTGGGCCCGCTGTGGCAGGTTGCCTCCGGTCTGGTCGAAGGCTTGGCCAACGGCGGTGTGAGTAATGGCACCTCGGTACGAACCCTGCTGCGCCAGGTCGACAAGGAGCTCAAACGCCTGCTCGACCAGGGGGCCGCGGGTCTCAACCAGGCGGCCCCGGATGACCTGCTGAAGAACCTGCTGTTCTATGTGGCCAAGGCGCCGGCACAGTCGCCACGGATAAATCAAATCAAAGAGCGCTACCGCCTCGATGACGCTCTGCCCGATCACGCTGTGGTGGACGAGGAACGTGCTCGCCTCGCCGGGCCGGACCGCGATGCCATGCGTTCGGTGGTGGCGGCCCTTTGCGAAGAGCTGGTGCGGGTCAAGGACAGCCTCGATCTGTTCGTGCGCAGTGACCGCAGCCAGGTGGCGGATTTACAAGCCCTAGCCGCGCCGCTCAAACAGATCGCCGATACCCTGGCGGTGCTGGGTTTTGCCCAGCCGCGCAAGGTGATT
>JBFHPI010000125.1:0-8117 GCA_041592855.1 Pseudomonas sp. | reverse complement strand
CGCCGCGCTCCTTCACGGGCGACGTGAACATGCTTCCGGGCACGGTGGGGGGCGGCACCACGCACTGGGACGGCAAGGTGCCGCGCTTCTTCGCCGGGCAGGCCTTGCCCCGTTCACTGGGCATGCTCTACAGCAAATTACGCCGGCTGTGGCTGCCGGACTACTTCTTCAAGACCACCCGCGAGGTGCTCGAAGGGCTGACCGACAACCAGCAGTTGATCGGCGTACTCACCGCGCAATGGGGCGATTACGGCCTGCCGCCGGCCGAGGCGGCCTTCGTCATGCATGCCATGGTCGCCAAGCACTACATCACCGGTGGCAATTACCCGGTGGGTGGCGCGACGAAGATTTCCGAAACAATCATCCCGGTGATCGAGGCGGCGGGCGGCCAGGTGTTCACCTATGCCGGGGTCGACAGGATTCTGGTGGAGAATGGCCGCGCGGTCGGCGTGCGGATGCAAAAGGATGGTTTCGAGATTCGCGCCCCGCAGATCGTCAGCTGCGCCGGCCTGGTGCCGACCTATACCCGCCTGCTCGACCATCAGGTGGCCAGCGACCACGGCTTACTGGCGCAACTGCCCAAGGTCAAGCTGTCGGCTGCCACTCTATGCCTGTATGCCGGCTTCAATGGCAGCGCCGCCGAGTTGAAACTGCCGAAGACCAACTATTGGGTCTACCCGACCCACGACCACGACCATAACGTCAGCAGTTTTATGGCCGGGCAGAATCCGGCGATGCCGCTGATCTATATCAGCTTCCCCTCGGCCAAGGACCCGGCCTGGGATGCCCACTACCCCAACAAGGCCACGGTTGAAATCGTCGCGCCGACCCAGCCGCAGTGGTTCGCCAAATGGAAGGGCACCACCTGGGGCAAGCGCGGCGCCGATTACGAGGCGTTCAAGGCCGAATTGACCGAACAGCTGCTGGAAACCCTCTATCAGCAGCAGCCGCAACTGCGCGGTGCGCTGGATTTCTGCGAGCTGGGCACACCGCTGTCCACCGAGTGGTATCAGTGGAACGAACAGGGCGAGATCTATGGCATCGAGCATACGGTAGAGCGCTTCGAACAGCACTGGATTCACAGCCAGACGCCGATCAAGGGCCTTTATCTGACCGGTGCCGATACGGTCACTGCCGGGGTGGGCGGGGCGCTGATGGCCGGGGTGTTGACGGCCTCGCGCATGCTCGGCTGGCGTGGTTACAAGGTCGGCAAGCTGCTGAAAAGCTGGAAGGCACAAGCGCCTACCGAAACCAGTGCTACAGCGGATATAGCGGGCTAAACCACTACGTCGACGCTATTGCCCAGATTGGGCGGATTGCTCGGCGTAGTGGCGGTAGCGGTGGCCTGGACCAGGCCGCCGATCGTGGCGGCCTGCAGCTCCAGGGTCTTGCGCAGCAATAGCAGTGAAGCCTGCGCAGAAGCCTGGGCCGCTGCCTGGATGGACACCTGGCTGGTCAGACTGCTGAGTTGCATCGTCGCGTCCTCGTTGTGCGGGCCTGCCTAGTCAGGCAGGCAGACCCCGGTGCCGCCCAGGCCGCAGTAGCCGCCGGGGTTCTTGGCCAAGTATTGCTGGTGATAGGCCTCAGCATAGTAGAAGGGCGGCGCCGGGCGGATTTCCGTGGTGATGGCGCCCAGGCCGGCCTTGTCCAGCTCGGCCTGGAAACGCGCCTGGCTGGCCAGGGCCGCGGCCAGTTGTTGTTCGCCATGGCAATAGATGGCCGAGCGGTACTGGGTGCCGGTGTCATTGCCCTGGCGCATGCCCTGGGTCGGGTTATGCGCCTCCCAGAACACCTTGAGCAGGGCCTCATAGCTGATGATCTGCGGGTCGAAGACCACCAGCACCACCTCGGTGTGGCCGGTGAGCCCCGAGCAGGTTTCTTCATAGGTGGGGTTTGGGGTATGGCCCCCGGCATAGCCGACTGCCGTGCTCCACACACCCGGCTGCTGCCAGAAGCGCCGTTCGGCGCCCCAGAAACAGCCCAGTGCGAATACCGCCTGCTCAAGGCCCGCGGGGAATGGCCCCTGCAAGGCATGACCGTTGACGAAGTGAGCGCTGGGCACCGTCATGGGCTCGGTGCGGCCGGGCAGTGCCTGCTCGGCGCTGGGCAGCTCCAGTTTATGGGCGAGAATTTGAGAGCGCAGAACCATAAGCCTTTTCCTCAGCAGAAGCTTCCATGTCTTGGACCGTTAGAAGTCGGGCTTGTTACAGCCTAACCTCGGTTTGGATAGCGCTTGAGACTTTCCAGCAAGTCGCTGCCGGCGATGGGCCGGTCGAACAGGTAGCCCTGGCCAATATCGCAGTGTTGGCGCCGCAGGAACGCCAGTTGCGCCGCGCTCTCGATGCCTTCGGCCACCACCTTGAGCTTTAGCTTGTGGGCCATGGCGATGACCGCCGCGGTGATCTCCATGTCGTCCTGATCCTGGGGGATATCCAGAATAAAGCTGCGATCGATCTTGATCACATCGATGGGGAATTTCTTCAGGTAGCTGAGCGAAGAGTAGCCGGTGCCGAAGTCATCCATGGCCAGGGTCAAGCCCAGGCGCTTGAGCTGGTCGAGCTGTTGGCGGGTACCGTCGCTTGCGTCCAGCAGCAGGCTCTCGGTCAGTTCAAGCTCCAGCAGTGCTGGGTCGAGCTGTTCTTCATCAAGGATGGCGGCGATCTCACCCACCAGATCCGGGTCGGAAAACTGTTTGGGTGACAGGTTGATGGCCATCTGCAGAGGGCCTAAGCCCTGAGCGCGGAGTTGCTGACCCATGCGGCAGGCCTGGCGCAGCACCCATTTGCCGATGGGGATGATCAGCCCGGTTTCCTCGGCCACGCTGATAAAACTGTCCGGGCTGATCATGCCCCGTTCCGGATGCTGCCAGCGAAGCAGGGCTTCCATGCCCAGCAGACGACCGCTTCTGAGGCACAGCTTGGGCTGGTAGAAAACCTCCAGTTCGTCCTGGCTCAGGGCACGGCGCAGGTTACTCTCGACAAACAGCTTGTGCTCGGCCTCGGCATTCAGAACTGCGGTGAAAATCTGGTAGCGGTTCTTGCCGTTGGCCTTGGCCTTGTGCAGGGCCAGGCCTGCGTGCTTCATCAGGGTTTGTGGCTCGCGGCCATGCTCGGGGGCGCTGGCGATGCCGATGGAACCGGTAACATTGATCAGCTGGTTGTCGACGAACAGGGGCTTATCCAGGGTCTGTAGCACCTGCTGGGCAATCTGCTGGGCTTCCTGGCTGTGGGTGTTGTCGAGCAGAATGGCAAATTCGTTGCTGGCGAAGCGGGCCAGCAGCGGCCGCTCCTTGAGGCTGTTGCGCAGGCGCCTGGCCAGGGCGCTGAGCAGCTTGTCGCCGGTCTGGTGGCCAAGGCTGTCGTTGATCCGCTTGAAGTTGTCGATATCCACCAGCAGCAGGCTGACCTGACGATCACCCGCTTCGGAGAAATGCTGTTCCAGGGCGCGGATAAAGGCGTAGCGGTTGCCCAGGCCGGTGAGGTTGTCACGGAAGGCCAGGCGTTCGATATGCTGCTGCGCCTGCTTGCTGGCGGTGATGTCCTCGTAGATGCCGATGTAGTGCGTCAGCTGACCGGCGTCGTTATGCACCTTGGACAGCGACAGATGGCCCCAGTAGGGTTCCAGGTTCTTGCGTCGGTTCTTGAACTCGCCCTGCCAGCTGTTCTGCTCGGCCAGGCCGGTGCGGGCGTCGAAAAGAATATCGCTGAGGTTGGCCAGGGCGGGAATGTCGGAGACGCGGCGGCCCTGGACTTCCTCTGCGCTGTACAGGGTGATGGCGGTGAAGCTGGGGTTGACGTACTCCACCAGGCCGTCGCGGTCGAGCAGGATAAAGGCGCTGGCGCTTTGCTCCACGGCGCGTTGGAACAGGTATAACGCACGGGTGGCGCTGCGGATCTGCTGGTTGCTCAGCACCTGGGCGTAATGGTCGGCCAGTTCACCGGCAAAGGCGATCTCGTCGGCTTGCCAGATGCGCGCCGAGCCGCTGTGCTCCAGGCACAGCACCCCGACGACCTGGCCATCAACGCGGATGCTGGCATCGAGCATGGCATTGATACCCATGGGCTGCAGGTAGGTCGGGCCCAATTCGCGGGTGCGTTTGTCGTGCAGGGCGTCGTGGGCGTCCAGGGCGCGTCCGCTGTGCAGGGCTTCCAGGTAATCCGGATAGGCGCCCAGGTCGAGGGGGACGGCCGGCTCGTGGCGACCGCTTTCACGCCGATATACCGCAGCCGGCTCCAGGCGCTGCCCCTTGAAGTGCCAGATGCCAACCTGGGCCACCTGATACAACTCGCTGGCACTCTGGCTGATCAGTTCGGCGGCTTCGCGCAGCGGGTCGTTGCCGTAGTGGTGGCGCACCAGACGCACGATCAGCTCCTGCTGGGCGCGGGCACGTACCTGCTGCTGACGCAGCTCTTCGCGGCTGCGCTGGTAGAGTTCCTCGGCTACGCGCAGGTGATTGGGGGCCTGGTCGGGTTGGTTGTTTACCACCAGCAAGTAGCCGCCGAGCAACTGCCGGTCACGCTGCTTGAAGGCTTCACCCAGCTCCATCAGCGTCAGCGGCCCGTTGGGCGTGTGCAGGCGGTATTGCACCACATAGTGCTGCTGGTGCAGCAGCTGCTGCTGGATGTCCTCGTGCAGTTGCTGACGAGCGGCCGGCTCCATCAGGCTGGCGAAGGGGGCGTCGAGCAGGTCGCAGAGCTCATGGGCGGCGATCCCCAGCTGCTGCTGGCACGCGGCATCAAGAAACAGCAGGGGCCAGCTGGCTTCGTTCAAACGTTCGAAACGCAACATGCCCAGGCGCGCAGGCACTGGCAACTGCGTCACAACCTCGGCCGCGAGACGACGTGCGGCATCGGGATGGCTTTTCATTCGATGGTGGGGTTCCAGTATGCTGACCGAGGCTTGGGTTCGGCCCACTTCATATATAGCCAAGGGTGCATCATGCAATTGCCACTGACAAGAAAACTAATATTCGCCGCATTGCTCGGTCTCGGTTTTGCTGTGCCTGTGACGCACGCCGAGGAATCCACGGCCAGTCTGAGTGGCGCTGAACAGGTCACCTATCTGGCCAAACTCAAGGCCCTGTACCTGACCGACAGTGAGCGTCAGGCCCTGTTGGCCCACAACAACAGTCTGCTGGACAGCTACGCCTTGCGCGCCGCCTATCAGGTGGGTCAGTCGCGCCGTGAGGACCGCCTTTACCAGTTGCAGGTGAGCGGTCCGGGAGAGCTGCTGCTGCGCGAAGAAGTGCGTGGCCAGGGGGGGGAGATTCGCGTCACTAACCAGCGCCTGAATATCTATGGCGCCGACCCCTATATCCACTATGACTGCCCGCAAACGGGGATCAGCTGTGTACTGCGCAATCCCCAGGATGGTAGTCCGTTGCTCAGCATCGTGCGCGATCACCAGGGCGCCGCTGAACTGGCCAAGGCCCTGAGCTTTCTGATCCGCAATCTGCAGCGCGGTTAAGGCGCCGAATAGTCGTAGGGCGGGTGTGGCGCAAGTTTGTCTGCCGTTAAGGTAGTGCGCTGGACTTACATGCAAAACAGGGTTCTGCACATGTTCGCGGGGGACTGTTTTGGGCACCGGACTGGCAAATTTGTGTGTGTCGCTACTCATGCCGTGGCCTAGCCGGTTGTCGCGTGTACTGGGCGTTCGGGTGGCGCCCGTAAGGGGCGAAACCCATCAGATCAAACAAACCGGTAATGCATAGTGCCACTTCATCATCAGCACACACCTAGTTGCCACGCCGGCGTCTACCAGCCATGCCCTAAGTTTCCGGGGAAGCAAAAAAAACCCCGCCAAGGGCGGGGTTGAGGGTACGAGCGTGGCGTGCTCGAAACAGGTTTTGCGTGTTACAGCAGCAGGGTGCGGATATCTCCCAGCAGCTGCGACAGGCGCAGGGTGAAGCGGGCGGCGGCTGCGCCGTTGATCACCCGGTGGTCGTAGGACAGCGACAGCGGCAGCATCAGCTTGGGCTGGAAGGCCTTGCCATCCCACACCGGCTGGATGGTCGCCTTGCTGACCCCGAGGATCGCCACTTCCGGCGCGTTGACGATCGGGGTAAAGCCGGTGCCGCCGATATGGCCGAGGCTGGAAATGGTGAAGCAGGCGCCCTGCATGTCGTCGGCCGAAAGTTTCTTACTGCGCGCCTTCTCCGCCAGGGCGGCGGCTTCGCCGGCCAGCTGCAGCAGGCTCTTCTGATCGACGTTCTTGATCACCGGCACCAGCAGACCGTCCGGGGTGTCCACGGCGAAGCCGATGTGCACGTATTTCTTGCGGATGATCGCCTTGCCGCTGGGGGCCAGGGAGCTGTTGAAGTCCGGCAGTTCCTTGAGCAGGTGGGCACAGGCCTTGAGCAACAGCGGCAGCACGGTGAGCTTGACCCCGGCCTTCTCGGCCACGGCCTTCTGCGCCACGCGGAAGGCTTCCAGCTCGGTGATATCGGCCGACTCGAACTGGGTCACATGGGGCACGTTGAGCCAGCTGCGGTGCAGGTTGGCGGCGCCGACCTGCATCAGGCGGGTCATCGGCACTTCTTCGACTTCGCCGAACTTGCTGAAGTCCACCGCCGGGATCGGCGGGATGCCGGCACCGCCTGTGGCGGCACCCGCCTCGGGCGCGGCCTTGGCCTTGCTCATCATGGCCTTGACGTAGGTCTGCACGTCTTCCTTGAGGATGCGGCCTTTGGGCCCGGTGCCGGTGATATCGGCCAGGTCGACACCGAAATCCCGTGCGGTCATGCGTACGGCGGGGCCGGCATGCACCTTGGTGCGATCAGGCCTGGGCGCATTGGCAGCGATCGCGGCGGCGGCCGACAGGGCGGCAATGGCGCGCACCTCGGCGGCCACATCCGGGGCGGCACCTGCCGGTACGCGGTGCACTTCCTGGCTGGCCGGGGCGGCGGGGGCCTCTGCCGGAGCTTGGGCGGCGCCTGCGACTTTAAGCTTGAGGATCGGGTCGCCGGTGCCGACTTCGGCGTCCAGCTTGACCAGCACTTCCTCCACGATGCCGGCAGCCGGCGAGGGGATTTCCATGCTGGCCTTGTCCGACTCCAGGGTGATCAGCGACTGATCGGCGCAGATAACGTCGCCGGCCTTGACCAGCACTTCGATGACCTTGACCTTGGCATCGGTGCCGATATCCGGCACAAACACATCCTGCACGCTGCTGGTGGCAGGTGCGGCGGCGGGGGGCTCCGCCTGAGCCGGGGCTGTGGGTGCTGCGGCTGCAGGTGCCGGGGCAGGCTCCGCAGCGGCAGGCGCCGGCGCGGCCTCGCTGGCACCTTCGACGTCCAGTTCCAGCAGTTCGTCGCCTTCCTTGAGCTTGTCGCCCAGTTTGACTTTCAGTGCCTTGATCACCCCGGCCTTGGGCGCAGGGATTTCCATGCTGGCCTTGTCCGACTCCAGGGTCAGCAGACTCTGGTCGGCTTCGATGCGGTCGCCGACCTTGACGAACAGTTCAATCACTTCACCCTCACCGCTGCCGATGTCGGGTACGCGAATCAATTCACTCATGGTTCGCTCCTTAGCAGTCCAGGGGGTTGGCTTTTTCCGGGTTGATACCAAACTTGGCGATGGCTTCGGCCACTACCTTGGGTTCGATATCACCACGGTCGGCAAGGGCTTCCAGGGCAGCCAGAGTGACCCAGTAGCGGTCCACTTCGAAGAAGTGACGCAGTTTCTTGCGGCTGTCGCTGCGACCGAAGCCGTCGGTGCCCAGCACCTTGTATTCCTTGCACGGCACCCACTGACGGATCTGGTCGGCGAACAGCTTCATATAGTCGGTGCTGGCCACCACCGGCCCCTGCCGCTGCTCCAGCAGCGTCGCCACGAAGGGCTCGCGCTGCGTCTCCTGCGGGTGCAGCAGGTTCCAGCGCTGCACGTCCAGGCCTTCGCGCCGCAGCTCGCTCCAGCTCGTGACGCTCCACACGTCCGACTCCACGTCGAAGTCGTTGCGCAGCAGCTCGCCGGCGGCGATCACCTCGCGCAGGATCGCGCCGCTGCCGAGGAGCTGCACGCGCAGCCCCGACTTGCGCGTGCCCTCGGAGAGCAGGTACATGCCGCGCAGGATCCCCTCGGCGGCGCCTTCGGGCATCGGCGGCTGGCGGTAGTTCTCGT
>JBFHPI010000124.1:0-8124 GCA_041592855.1 Pseudomonas sp. | reverse complement strand
TGCACCGCAACGATTTCATCATGGCCGCGCGTACCGATGTGCTGGCCGCCAGCGCCGAGGGCCGCAAGTGAGGCATTTTCACAGCGTTGTGCGGGTACCCGGCGACCCGATTCTCGGCCTGATGGAGGCCTATCGTCAGGACCCAAACCTGGCCAAGCTGGATCTGGGCGTTGGCGTATACAAGGACGCCCAGGGCCTGACGCCCATCCCCCGGGCGGTGAAGCTGGCTGAACAACGGCTGGTAGAGGATGAAACGACCAAGAGCTATATCGGCGGTCATGGCGACCCCCTGTTTGGCAGCCTGCTGGCCCAGCTGGTGTTGGGCGCCGGTAATCCGTTGCTGGCCGAGCGTGCCGGTGCCACCCAGACCCCTGGCGGCACCGGCGCCTTGCGCCTGTGCGCCGACTTTATCGCCCAGTGCCTGCCGGGTCGCGGTATCTGGCTCAGCGACCCCACCTGGCCGATCCATGAGAGCATCTTCGCCGCCGCCGGCCTGCGCGTTGGCCATTACCCCTATGTCGGCGCGGACAACCGGCTGAATGTCGAGGCCATGCTGGCCGCCCTCACCCAGGTGCCCAGGGGCGATGTGGTGCTGCTGCACGCCTGCTGCCACAACCCCACCGGCTTCGACCTCAGCCCATCGGATTGGCAGCGCGTGCTGGAGGTGATCAAGGCCCGCGAACTGTTGCCACTGATCGACTTTGCCTACCAGGGCTTTGGCGACGGCCTGGAGCAGGACGCCTTTGCCGTGCGCCTGTTCGCCGCCCAGCTGCCGGAACTGCTGATCACCAGTTCCTGCTCGAAGAACTTCGGCCTGTACCGCGAACGCACCGGCGCACTGATCGTCTGCGCCGAAAATGCTGAGAAGTTGCAGAATGTGCGCAGCCAACTGGCGTTTATCGCGCGCAATCTGTGGTCCACCCCACCGGCCCATGGCGCGGCGGTGGTGGCTGGCATCCTAGGCGATGGCGCGTTGAAAGCCCTCTGGATCGATGAGCTGGAGGCCATGCGTCAACGCGTCGCCAGCCTGCGCAGCGGCCTGGTCGAAGCGCTGGAGCCCTTCGGATTGAAGCAGCGCTTTGCCCATATTGCCCAGCAGCGCGGCATGTTCTCCTACACCGGCCTGAGCCCGACCCAGGTACAGACACTGCGCGATAGGTTCAGCGTCTATATGGTCGGCAGCGGCCGCGCCAATATGGCCGGCCTGGACGCCAAGCGCCTGGATCAGCTGGCCAGCGTCATTGCTCAGGTATGCGCCTAACGGCGGCAAGCACTGCGCAGTCGAGCACTGCCCTGAGCCGGTTAACCCCACATGCTCAGGATTGGTGCAACCCCGCTTACCCATGCCCTCGGCACAGGCGTGGGGAGCGCTCTGAAAAATCAGAACACCACTTGTCAGTAAAATTAAACCTTTAAAAACAAATAGATAGATAGTTGCCATGCTAAGCAGTGGCACCCTTTGTGCTTGCACTCAGGGGCATAGTCCCCTAGGGTAGTTCGCATGTGGTCCCTTATTGCCCCCATCAGCTCACTGCTGAGCGGGGTTGCGTTACTCCTGCTCGGCAATGGCCTGCTTAACACCCTACTAACCCTGCGTGGCGTCGCCGAAGGCTACTCCACCTCGATGCTCGGCCTGATCATGTCCGGGTACTTCGTCGGGTTTCTTCTCGGCACCTGGCTGGCGACTCCGCTGGTCAGGCGCATCGGGCATATCCGCGCGTTCGCCTGTTGCGCCGCCCTGGCCGCCATCGCCGCCCTGCTCCATGTACTGATCATCGACCCCTGGGTCTGGCTGGGCCTTCGCGTACTCTACGGCCTGGCTCTGGTGACGCTGTATATGGTGATCGAGAGCTGGCTCAACGCCCAGGCGCCGAACGAGCAGCGCGGCCAGGTGTTCGCCCTGTACATGGCGGTCAACCTTGGCGCCCTGGCCCTGGCCCAGCAGTTGCTGCACCTGGCCGACCCGGTGCAGTTCACCCTGTTCGCCCTTGCCGCCATCCTGATCAGCGCGGCGCTGATGCCCATCACCCTGACCCGCCAGGCGCAGCCAAGCCTGCCGGAAGCGCTGCCAAGCAACCTGCGCCAACTGTGGACCATCGCACCGCTGGCCATGGTCGCGGCGGGCCTGTCCGGCCTGGCCCTGGGCGCCTTCTGGGGCATGGCGCCGGTGTATGCCAGCCTCGCCGGCTTCGATACACCCGGGGTCGGCCTGCTGATGACCGCCACCATCCTTGGTGGTGCCCTGCTGCAATGGCCCATCGGCCTCTACTCGGATCGCCACGACCGCCGCCTGGTACTGCTCTGGGTGGTGCTGCTGGCCATCGGTCTGGCGCTGGTCATGAGCCTGCTGCCGGCCGGCCCCTTGCTGCTCGGGGCCATGTTCGTCTGGGGCGGTCTGACCTTTGCCATCTACCCCATCGCCGTGGCGCAGTTGATCGACCAGTTGCACAGTGACGAGATCCTGTCCGGCTCCAGCAGCCTGCTGATGGTCAATGGCATCGGTTCGGTGTGCGGCCCGTTGCTGGCTGGTGTACTGATGCAACACCTGGGTGCGGCGGCCCTGCCGCTGTACTTCGCCGCCAGCCTTGGCCTGCTGGCCGCCTACACAATCTACCGGCTGCGCCATGTCAGCGATCTGGTCAGCGGCGACGCGGCCCACTTTATGCCCATGCTGCGCACCAGCCCCACGGTGCTGGAACTGATGCCCGATGCGCCAGCACAGGATCACCGAGACACGGAGACGCCACCAACCCAAGCGTCCTGAAGATGTAAAACCGGCTGTTTCGGCAAGGCCCCGAGCCTATCCCAAGCAGCCAGAACCCTGACAGTTCTTGTCCCTTCTGGAGAAACAACAATGCTACTTGCCACCGATCTGGATGGAACCTTTCTTGCCGGCGATCCCGAGGATCGCCTGAGCCTCTACCAGACCATCGCCGCCCATCCGGAAATCCGCCTGGCCTATGTCACCGGGCGTAGCCTGGAAGCCGTGCTGCCGCTGTTGGCCGACCCGACCCTGCCACAGCCGGATTACATCATCGCCGACGTCGGCGCGACCCTGGTGCACGGCGACAGCCTGCAGCCGATCCAGCCGCTGCAGAGCGCAGTGGACGCCCTCTGGCCCGGTGAGAGCCAGGTCGCCAGTGCCATCGAGGCCTTTGGCCTGGAGCGCCAGGATGTGCCTCAGGCACGTCGCTGCTCCTACTTTTGCACGCCCGAACAGGCCGCCCATGCACAGCTGCAAGAGGCGGCCGACACCCTTGGCTGCGACCTGCTCTACTCGGCCGAACGCTATCTGGACTTTCTGCCCAAGGGCGTAAACAAGGGCAGCAGCCTCAAGGCCCTGGCCGACTGGCTGGAGCTGGATCACGATCAGGTGCTGACTGCCGGCGACACCCTCAACGACCTGTCCATGCTCAGCAGCAGCTTCCACGGTGTCTGCGTCGGTCAGTCGGAAAGCGCCCTGCTGGAAGCCACGCGCAGCCACTCACGCACCCTGCACGCCAGCAGCCCGGGCTGCGGCGGCATCCTTGAAGCCTTCGCCCATTTCGGCTTCCTCGGCGAGCACGGCATCGCCGCCGAACGTCGCCAGGCCGCGCAACCGGGCAAGGCCGAACTGGTGATGGTCTACCATCGTCTGCCTTATGAAGAGTACCGCGCGGCCGACGGTAAGCTGCAGCGCCGTCGCCCCACCTCGCCCAATGGCATCATCCCCACCCTGCTCAGTTTCTTCGGCGACGGACGCCCCGGCTCCTGGGTGGCCTGGGCCATCCACGAGGAGGGTGACGCGCCCTTCGACAGCCACACCACGGTGGATGCCGAACGCTACCCCAAGCTCACCGCAGCGCGGGTCAAGCTGAGCAAGGAGGAAGTCGACATCTTCTACAAGCGCTTCTCCAAGGAGGCCTTCTGGCCCACCCTGCACACCTTCTGGGAACGCGCCACCTTCAACGAGGACGACTGGCAGGTGTTCTGCAAGGTCAACCGCGCCTTCGCCGAACGCACCGCCCTGGAGGCCGCCGAAGGCGCCATCGTCTGGCTGCATGACTACAACCTGTGGATGGTCCCGGCCTACCTGCGCGAGCTGCGCCCGGACCTGCGTATCGCCTTCTTCCACCACACCTACTTCCCCTCGGCGGATGTGTTCAACGTGCTGCCCTGGCGCCGGCAGATCGTCGGCAGCCTGTTGCAGTGCGACTACATCGGCTTTCATATTCCGCGCCAGGTGGAGAACTTCGTCGACGTCGCCCGCGGCGTGATGCCGCTGCAGACCATCAGCCGGCAGAACTGCGCCCCACGCTTTATCACCTATGGTTGCGCCGTGGGCCTGGAGCGCATGACCACCGCCGTGGATACCGGCACCCGCCAGGTCAAGCTCGGCGCCCATCCGGTGGGCCTGGACATCGATCGCGTACGCAATGCCCTGGCAGCGCCAAAGATCAAGGAGCTGATGGCGCACCTGCGCGAGGAGATGCAGGGGGTCAGATTGATCCTTTCGGTGGAACGTCTCGACTACACCAAGGGCATCCTTGAGAAGCTCAACGCCTACGAGCGCCTGCTGGCCGACAACCCCGAGCTGCAGGGCAAGGTCACCCTGGTCACCGTCTGCGTGCCGGCGGCCAAGGAAATGACCATCTACGACGAGCTGCAGACCCAGATCGAACAGGCCGTGGGCCGGATCAACGGCCGCTTCGCCCGCATCGGCTGGACACCGCTGCAGTTCTTCTTCCGCAGCCTGCCGTTCGAGGAAGTCAGCGCCTGGTACGCCATGGCCGACGTGATGTGGATCACCCCGTTGCGCGACGGCCTCAACCTGGTTGCCAAGGAGTTCGTCGCCGCGCAAGGCCTGTTGGGCGGCCGCGGTGTGCTGGTGCTGTCGGAGTTTGCCGGCGCGGCGGCCGAGCTCAAGGGCGCGCTGCTGACCAACCCGCACGATCCGGCCGACCTGGCACAGACCTGCTACCTGGCGCTGAACATGCCCGCGAGCGAAGCCCAGGCGCGCCTGCGCGAGCTGTTCGATATTGTCTGCTACAACGATATCCGCCGCTGGGGCGAAGAGTTTTTGGCAGGGGTCGAGGTGCAGCAACAGCCCGAGCCCCTGGTGCTGGCCAGTTAGCCTGAGCCAGCCAGTCTCAGGGGCACCAGTGAATCTGCAGAGGTGCCTTAAGCAGCGCGCGGATCGGCATCTGCAGGGCATCACTGTCGGCCAGCGCCTGCTCCAGGGTGGCCAGCTTGGCCGGCCCCTGGATGGCCAGCTGCGGTAGGCATGCCGAGGCCAGCAGCGGCAGGGTCAGGCTTAGCCGCTCAGTGGGTGCGCTCGGCGCCTGCATGGGTAACACGCGCCGCGGGCAGCTGCGCGCCAGGGCCTGGGCCAGCAGCGGGCTACCAGGAAACAGCGAGGCGCAGTGACCATCCTCACCCATG
The DNA here is from genome assembly GCA_041592855.1 of Pseudomonas sp. Taxonomy (GTDB): domain Bacteria; phylum Pseudomonadota; class Gammaproteobacteria; order Pseudomonadales; family Pseudomonadaceae; genus Aquipseudomonas. Next base: position 2,703 of record JBFHPI010000124.1, on the reverse strand, counting down.
CCCAGCACCAGCACATCCACTGACGGCAGCGCGGCCAGGGCGGTATCGGCCCGTTCGGCAGCCGCTTCCAGGCTAGCCGCTGGCTGATACAGGCCCAGAAAGTGCGCAGGGGCCGCCGGCCCCTGGAGCAGATGGCGGCGGACCAGGGCCTCGTTGCTGTCGGCGTGTTCCGGCGCCACCCAGCGCTCATCGGCCAGGCTGATGGTCACCCGCGCCCAGGGCAGCGGCTGCTGCGCCAGGGCCTGAAAAAAGGCCAGCGGGCTGCGCCCACCGGACACCAGCAAGCAGGCACTGCCGCGTTGCTCGATGGCCTGGCGCAAAGCCTGCGCCACCTGCAGCGCCAGGGCCTCGGCCAACTGGGCCGCATCGGCATACTCACAGGCACTGACCCCTGCCGGCAGTTGCAGATCAGTCAGCTGCACGGGGGGCTCCTGCGGCCAGGCCAAAGGCACTGGCACCCTCTTGCGCACTGCTAAAGGCGGCGCGCATAAAGCCGAACAGCTCGCGGCCACAACCCTGGCTGCTGTCCAGGCTGGGCTGGGCGAGCGGGCGGGCCAGCAGTTCGGTCTCGTCCACCCGCACACACAACTCGCCACTGTGGCCATCGACACGAATCAGGTCGCCATCGCGCAGGCGTGCCAGGGGGCCGCCATCGATGGCCTCGGGGCAGACATGAATGGCCGCCGCCACCTTGCCCGAAGCCCCGGACATGCGCCCATCGGTGACCAGGGCCACCTTGAAACCGCGATCCTGCAACAGGCCCAGGTAGGGCGTGAGCTTGTGCAGCTCCGGCATGCCGTTGCTGCGCGGCCCCTGAAAGCGCACCACCGCCACCAGATCATGCTCCAGTTCGCCGGCCTTGAACGCCTCGACCAGCTGCTGCTGATCCTCGAACACCCGCGCCGGCGCCTCCACCACCTGATGCTCGGGGGCCACGGCGGATACCTTCATCACCGCCCGGCCCAGGTTGCCCTGCATCAGGCGCAGGCCGCCCTCGGCGCTGAACGGACGCGAGACCGGGCGCAGGATGCTTTCGTCCAGGCTGGTCGGCGGCCCCTCGCGCCACAGCAACTGTCCGGTATCGAGGAAGGGCTCGCGGGTATAACGCTCCAGCCCCTGTCCCGCCACGGTTTCCACCTGGCGATGCAGCAAGCCCGCTGCCAGCAGTTCGCGGATCAGCAGCGTGGTGCCGCCAGCGGCCTGGAACTGGTTGATATCGGCACGGCCGTTGGGATAGACCTGGCTCAGGGTCGGGGTCACGGCAGACAGCTCGGCCATGTCCTGCCAGGTCAGCTGAATGCCGGCCGCGCGAGCGATGGCCGGCAGGTGCAGGCAATGGTTGGTGGAGCCACCGGTGGCGCACAGGGCCACCACGGCATTGACCAGGCAACGCTCGTCGATGATTCGCCCCAGGGGCGTATAGCGGCCACCCTGTTGCGTCATGCGGGTGACCTGCTGCGCCGCCTCGCGGGTCAGGGCCTCGCGCAGGGGCGTGCCGGGGTTGATAAAGGAGGCGCCTGGCAGGTGCAGACCCATCACCTCCATCAGCAATTGGTTGGTATTGGCCGTGCCATAGAAGGTGCAGGTGCCGGGGCTGTGGTAGGCGGCCATCTCGGCGGCCAGCAGCTCGTCACGGCTGGCCTTGCCCTCGGCGTAGCGCTGACGCACCTCGGCCTTTTCCTTGTTGGGCAGGCCCGAGGGCATGGGGCCGGCCGGGATAAACAGGCTGGGCAAGTGACCAAAACGCAGCGCGCCGATCAACAGCCCCGGCACGATCTTGTCGCAGATACCCAGATACAGCGCGGCATCAAACATGTTGTGCGACAGCGCCACGGCGGTGGCCATGGCGATCACCTCGCGGCTCGGCAGGCTCAGTTCCATGCCTGCCTCGCCCTGGGTCACGCCATCGCACATGGCCGGCACACCACCGGCAAACTGGCCCACCGAACCCACCTCGCGCAGGGCCTGTTTGATCTGCTCCGGGTAAGTCTGGTAGGGCTGATGGGCCGAAAGCATATCGTTATAGGCCGAAACGATGGCCACATTGGCGGCGTTCATCAGGCGCAGGCTCTGCTTGTCATCCTGGCCGCAGCCGGCCACGCCATGGGCGAAATTGGCGCATTGCAGGCTGCCGCGCTGAGGGCCACGGCTGGCCGCCTGCTCAATCAGCTGTAGATAGGCCTGCCGTGTGGTGCGGCTGCGCTCGATCAGACGTTCGGTGACTTCAACAACACGGGGATGCATCAGGCTGCTCCTTTACCGAATATGCCCCTATTGTGGGCGCCTGGCCCCTGCATCACCAGCCCGCAGATGCACCGTTCAAAAGTCGACCTTGCCCCGCCCCGCCTTGATCGCACCACGCTTGCTCTTGCCCTCCAGTCGGCGCTTCTTCGAACCCAGGGTCGGCTTGGTCGGACGCCGCGCCTTCTCGGTCTTGCCGGCGCTGCGGATCAGCTCGGCCAGACGCTCCAGGGCATCGGCGCGATTCTGCTCCTGGGTGCGGTACTGCTGCGCCTTGATGATCACCACCCCGTCTGCGGTGATCCGGCTGTCGCGCAGGGCCAGCAGGCGTTCCTTGTAGAACGGCGGCAAGCTGGAGGCCTGGCTGTCGAAGCGCAGATGCACCGCACTGGAAACCTTGTTGACGTTCTGCCCACCGGCACCCTGGGCACGGATGGCGGTCAGCTCAATCTCGTTGTCGGG
>JBFHPI010000123.1:0-8140 GCA_041592855.1 Pseudomonas sp. | reverse complement strand
GAGCCCACCACCGGGGAAAAGATCGAAGAAGCGGCTGATGATGCCGGCGAAGCCATCGAAGAGGCCGGGGAGAAAATGAAGGAAGCCGTTGACGGTGAATAATCCCCGCGCTTAGAACAAGGCCCGCATTGTGCGGGCCTTGTTGTTTGTGGGCATGGCTCAGAGCGCGGGCGTCAGCATCAGCAGCAGGCTGCTAAGTAGGCCAATCACCCAGACCACACTGCGCTGCCAGTGCAGGTCGGCCCAATAACACAACAGATACAGTACGCGCGCCACCACGAAGGTTACGGCCAAGCCATCCACCAGCAAGCCGTAAGTCTGGGTGACATGGGCCATCAGCACGCCGACGGCAAACAGCGGAAAAGCCTCGAAGCTGTTCAGGTGAGCCGCCAAGGCACGGGCCCCAAAACCACTCAAACGCGCCTGCTGAGCACGCGGATGACGATTGTCATAACGCCCACCACCCTCCTCGGCCATGGCCTTGGCCACCGGCGCCTTGGCCAGAAAGATCAGGATGGCACTGATAAAGATGCACCAGAACGGCAGACTCATTCGTTTTTCTCCTTGGTCGTGTCGAAGGTCGGGGTCTGGGTATAGACCATCACCTCCAGCACATCGGAATGGAACTCACGACGATACAGCACCAGCACCACGCCGGTGGTCACCAGCATGAAGAACCAGGGGCTGATAAACCAGGCCAGGGTTGCCATACCGAAGTAATAGGCCCGCAGCCCCTGGTTGAACTGGTGGGCCGCCATGGAGATCACCCGTGCGGTGCGTTCGGCAAAGGCCTTGCGCTCCTGCTCGGTGACATGCCGCTCGCCGATCATCGGTGCCGACCCCACCAGCACTGCGGCAAAGTTGTATTGGCGCATGCACCAGCTGAAGGTGAAAAAGGCGTAAACGAATACCACCCCCAGGCACAGCAACTTGACCTCGGACATCTCCCGGGTGGCGGCCTGGACAAAGGGCAGATCCGCCAGCAGCGACACCGCCTTGTCCGAAGCCCCCAGCACGGTGAGGATGCCGGCCAGGATAATCAGGGTGCTGGAGGCGAAAAAAGAGGCGTTGCGCTCCAGATTGCCGATCACATTGGCATCGGCGATGCGGTTGTCGCGCAGCAGCATGCGCCGCATCCAGTCTTCCCGGTACAGGTGCAGCACGCTGGCCAGACAGGGGGTGGTGCGCCCCTTGGCCTGGGCGTAGCGGGTATAGCCGACCCAGCAGACTACAAACCAGACGGCCGCCAGCATATGGGGCCAAAACTTTGCATCAATCATGAACATGCGGCACTCCTTAGCAGGGCAGCATTATAGCCAGACTGCTGGCTGAGCGACTGTCGCCCGCGCGCTCAAGGATGGGGCAACACAGCCGTTAGCGACTGCCGAAAAAAAATACCTGACGGCGGATTTGAAAAAACCGACCATATGGTCAACTATCACCCCACGCACCAGATTGGTGCCAAAGATCATCCACCTTATCTTGAAGTTGCAGCATGGACCGCTCGCACCAGCGCGCCGCCATGAGGCCTGGCAAGGGATTGTCCCTTTCCTTGCGTCCTCCTGGCTGTTGCGCCAGCACCATCCTGCAAGGAGAGCCTCGATGTCCATCCAGCGCCTGTTTTCCCTGATTTTCAGTGCCATCATTGCCTGTGCCAGCCTGCTCTGCCTGCTGGTGGTGCTGTTGCTGAACAACCAGAAGCAACTCAGTGCCAGCCAGGAAAGTCGCTACCAGTCCTATCTGCTGGCTGACGAGCTGCGCCAGAGCTCCGATGATCTCACCCGCATGGCCCGTACCCTGGCCGTCACGGGTGACGCACGCTACGCCAAGCACTATCACGACATTCTCGACATCCGTGCGGGCAAGCAGCCCCGACCTCAGAACTACCAGCGGCCCCATCTGGACTTTCTACTGGCCGGGGAAAGCAGCAAGCACGGCACCGGCCAGGCCGTCCCTTTGCTGGAGCTGATGCGCACCCAGGGGTTTAGCGCCGAAGAGCTGGCCAAGCTGGCCGAGGCTCAGGCCAGTTCCGACGCCCTGGTGGAGCTTGAAGAACAGGCCATGAACGCCGCACTGGGGCGTTTCAAGGATGAACAAGGGCAATATCGGCGCCAAGCCGAACCGGACCTGCAACTGGCCAGCCGTCTGATGCACAGCCCCGAGTATCACCAGGAAAAGGCCAAGATCATGCATCCGGTGGATGACTTCTTCGGTCTGCTCGATCAACGAACCCAAGCCGAAGTGACAGCGCTCGGCCAAGTCGGTGACCGCTATATGACCGCCATCGCCGCTATGGTCGCCCTGCTGCTGATCATCGCCGCCCTGGGCATCCTGGCGATCCGGCGCAAGGTCAGTGGCGCCTTGCTGCGTCTGTCCGCCGAGGCCAAGCGCATCGCCGAGGGCGAGCTCAATACCCGCCTGGACCAGCAGAGCAGCGGCGAATTCGGCGTGTTGTCGCACTCCTTTAGCCAGATGGTGGAAAAGCTGCGGGAAATCGTCAGCAACGTCGTGCACTCCAGCACCCAGCTCAGCGTTTCCGCCGATCAGCTGACCAGCACCACCAGCTCGACCCAGGACAATATCAAGCAGCAGGAATTGCACACCGTCGAGGTGGCCACCGCCATTACCGAAATGGCCGCCACGGTACAGGAGGTGGCCCGCCATTCGGCACAAACCGCCGAAGCCGCGCAGCAGGCCGACCAGGCCGCCGACAATGGGCGCAAGGTGGTCGAGCAGATGGTCGGCAGCATTCAGCACCTGTCCGGCGACATCGGCCAAGCCGCCGAAGTGGTGCAAACCCTGGCCGAGCACACCAGCAGTATCGGCAGCATTCTCGATGTGATCCGCTCGATTGCCGACCAGACCAACCTGCTGGCGCTGAATGCCGCCATCGAGGCAGCGCGGGCCGGTGAACAGGGCCGCGGTTTTGCCGTGGTGGCCGATGAGGTGCGCTCCCTGGCGCAGCGCACCCAGGACTCCACCCTGGAAATCCAGGGCATGATCGAACGCCTACAGAGTGGTGCGCAGACAGCCGTCAGTGTCATGAGCCAGAGCCGTGAACAGGCGGAAACCGGCGCACGCCAGGCCGCCGATGCCGGTCAGGCGCTGGACAGCATCACCCACTTCAACCGGGTGATCAGCGAAATGGCCGTGCAGATCGCCAGTGCCGCCGAAGAACAGGCCGCCGTGGCCCACGACATCAGCCAACGTATCGAGCTGATCCGCGACCTGGCCAGCAGCAACGCCGACGGCTCCGATGAAGTCAGCGACGCCACCCGCAGCCTGGCCCGCCTGGCGGAAACCCTGCACAGCCAGGTACGCCATTTCAACCTCGGCGGGCCGGAGAAAACCCACTACGCCTGAGTCGAGCCAGCAGGCGACTCATATCCAGGCCATTGCCACGCTCACAAAGGCGGCAGTGGCCTGAGCCTTGGGTCGCCACGCGCCGAGGCTGGCGTTGTTTGCCAGTCAGTTTGGCACTGACAGGTAAGCGCTGCGGAGGTATCGTCTGGCCATGTCGAGTCAACCTGCGCCTGTTCTCCTCCCCTACCTGCCGCCCTGGAGCTGGCCGCAATTCCACGCTCATTTTGCTCTGCGCGCCCTGGCGGGTGTCGAATGCCTGCGCCCGGACAGCTACGTACGCAGCGTGCAACTGGATGGCCACAGCGGCTGGTTCAGCGTGCAACCACACAGCGACCAGGCTGTGCTCATATTGCGCCATAGCGCATCGTTGAACAGCTGTGTCGAGCCCCTGACGCAGCGCGTGCGCAAGATGTTCGACCTCGATAGCGACCCACACTGCATCAGCGCACACTTTGCTGCCGATGCCCAGCTCGGCCCGCTGGTGGCGCGTCACCCGGGGCTGCGCCTGCCGACCGCCTTCGAGCCGTTTGAGCAGGCGGTGCGCGCCATTGTCGGCCAGCAGGTCACGGTCAAGGCCGCAGTCACCCTCTGCGCTCGCCTGGTGGCACGCCTGGGCGCGCCGCTGCAGTGTGCCGATGCACCCGAGCTGCACCGGCTGTTCCCCAGTCCCACGGCCATTGCCGAAGCGGATCTACAGGGCATCGGTATGCCCGGCAAGCGTGTGCAGTGCCTGCAGCACTTCGCCGCCCAGGTGGCCAGCGGTGCCCTGCGCCTGGATATGGCCGGCGGCAGCGCGGATCTGCTCGAGCGTCTGCGCGCCCTGCCCGGCATCGGCCCGTGGACGGCCGAATATATTGCGCTGCGCGCCTTTGGTCAGGCCGATGCCTTTCCCGCCAGCGATCTGGGCCTGCTCAAGGCGCCGGTGTGGGGCCCGGATGGGATCGAGGCCAAACAGCTCAAGGTGCGCGCCGAAGCCTGGCGGCCCTGGCGCGCCTATGCCGCCGTCCACCTGTGGCACAACTACTCGCAAGGCTGACCCCATGCACTACCGTTACCATGACAGCCCTCTCGGCCGCCTTCTCCTGGCCGGCGACGACACCGGCCTGCAGCAACTGCTGATGGATATCGAGGGCAAGCCCTGGCGTATCGACGAGCACTGGCGCAGCGCCGGGGCCGAGCTGGATCAGGTATGCAGGCAGCTGGATGAGTATTTCAGCGGCCGCCGGCAACAGTTCAACCTGGCCCTGGCCCCCGCGGCACGGCCTTTCAGTTGGCGGTATGGCGCGCCCTGCAACAGATTCCATTCGGCCAGACCAGCAGTTACAGCACCCTGGCCACACAGATCGAGCGGCCCAAGGCGGTACGCGCGGTCGGCGCGGCCAATGGCGCCAATCCGATTGCCGTCATCATTCCCTGCCACCGGGTGATTGGCCGCGATGGCAGCCTCACCGGCTATGCCGGCGGCTTGGCACGCAAGGCCCTGCTGCTCCAGCTGGAAGGGGCGCAGCTGCCCGAGCAGACACTACTGGGGCTCTAAATCGGCAACATCAGAGTTGAATACGCGCCAGCAACCGCGCTGGAATCTGCAGTGGCAATGCCAGAATCAGCCCCTCAGCAGAAGCCGGGTAGATGCCCGTCAGCGCGGTGATATTGACCTGATGGGACACCAGCACCAGGGGCACGCCCCGGGCCTCGGCATTGACCCGTTGGACAAGCTCGCGGGTGCGTTCGGCTCCACGCCCTGGCTGAGCAAAGAAGGAGTCCAGGGCGGGCACGGGTTCAACCACCGCCAGGCCCATGGCGCTGGCGGTATCCCGGGCCCGGCACCAGCGGCTGCTCAGCAAACGCAAGGGTTCGATACGCTGACTGCACAGCAACTGCCCCCAGCGCTGCGCCTGCTCACGGCCCGCTTGATTGAGGTTGCGCTGGGTGCGGCAGTCATCCAGCCGGAAACTGGCTGGATCACCGGTGCCAGGCGCTGTGGCATGGCGCAACAGCAACACCGCACGCCCCTCGCGCAAGGCCTGCCAGGCCTCGGTTTCGGCAGCACTGGCCGGGCCCGCCAGCAGCAGGGCCAGGCCCAGGACAAGCAGATTACGCATGGCGTTGGCCTAGAACCTGATAGTGCCGCGGGGCCCCATCAGCGCCCAGATGATCAGGCCGATCACCGGCAGCAGCACGATCAGTAGAATCCACAGCACCTTCTTGCCGCTGTCGACATTGCTCTTGATCACATTGAGGATGGCCCAGATGCACAGGGCCAGCACGACCAGACCGAGCAGGCTGTTGAACATGGATCCCATGGTGACGCTCCTTAAATGAGGGGGGTGCCCCTCTAGGATAGTCAGCCTGCGGCAGAGTTCAGATCAATTGGCCGGTTAATCATCCAGGCCCGGGATCAGCGCCACCAGCGTTTGCTCGGCCAGCGCTGCGGCTGGCACCTGACTGCTGGCGAACAGACGCAGCAGCGCCAGGCGCGGCTGCTCGCCGATATCCAGCCAGTGCACCACACCAGCCGGCACCCGCAGCAGGTCGTGCTTTTCGCACTGCACGGCCAGCACATAATCATCCACCTGCAGACACAGCTGCAGCCGCCCGCCCAGGCAATAAAACTGCTGATCCACCGGATAGCGCCGAGCCTGGCGCAGGCTGGCGCGCTGCTCGGGAGCGCCGTCGATGCCGCAATCCAGGCTGAGCACCTCCAGGCTGGCATAGCCCTCGCCCTGCAGGCGCGCCAGCGGCTCGGCACAGGCGGCGAGAATGCTGGCCTGGTCGGCGCCTGCCGGCAGCGCAGGATCCAGCGGCAGGCGGAGCAACTCGATACCGGCCACGCCCAGGGTGCTGGCGATATCCTCCATATGGGTCAGGGTCTTGTTCGCCTGCTCGGGCGTGGACTGGTGATAAACGCTCAGGATGCTCATGGGCATATCCCCTTAAAGATGATGGGCGGGCCGTTGCTCGTACATGCCCCAGGCGCACACCGCGGCAGCACCCAGGGCCACCAGGCTGGCAATGGCAAAGGTGGCAGCCGCGCCCAGGCTGTTCCAACTGTAACCGGAATACAGGGCACCGAGGGCACCGCCGATACCGGCCAGGGTGGCATACAGGGCCTGGCCCTGGCCTTGCTGACGGTCGGCGAAACTGCGCTGGATAAAATGAATGGAGGCGGCGTGGAAACTGCCGAAGGTGGCGGCGTGCATGCACTGAGCCAGCAGCAGAATCGGCAGATGTTCGGCCAGATTGCCCAGCAGCAGCCAGCGCAGTGCGGTGATCAGAAAGCTGGCCAGCAGCACCGTACGCAGCCGATAGCGATTCAGCAAACGGGCCATAAACAGAAACAGCACAATCTCCGCCACCACCCCCAGGGCCCAGAGCATGCCGATCAGGCCACGGCCATAGCCCAGCGCCTCCAGATGCAGGCTGAGGAAGGTGTAATACGGACCATTGCTCAGCTGCATCAGCCCCACGCTGAGGAAGAAGGCCAGCACCCCGGGGCGGCGCAGCTGACGCAGGAAACCGCCCACATGACCGTCTTCGGGTCTGGACTGCGGCTGGGCATTGGGTACCCAGAAGCTGCTGGCGACGATGCCGGCCATGATCAGAATCAACGCCCAGGGGTAGGCGTCCAGGCTGATGCGCTGGAACAGCTGGCCCAGGCCCACCACGGCGACAATAAAGCCGATGCTGCCCCACAGGCGGATCTGGCTGTAGCGCGCCGCCTGCTCGCGCAGATGGGCCAGGGTAATCACCTCGAACTGCGGCAGCACCGCATGCCAGAAGAAGGCATGGGCGGCCATGATCAGCGCCAGCCAGGCATAGCTGTGGCTGATAAAGATGCCGGCAAAACAGAGCAAGGTGCAGATGGCGCCAAAGCGCACGATAGCCAGGCGCTGGCCGCTATGATCCCCCAGCCAGCCCCACAGGTTCGGCGCCACGCAGCGCATCAGCATGGGGATGGCGATCAGCTCGCCAATGCGTGCGGCGCTAAAGCCCAGGTGATCGAAATACAGGGCGAGGAACGGCGCCGTGGCACCGAGCAGGGCAAAGTAGCAAAAGTAAAAGCCGGACAGGCGCCAATAAGGCAATGCGCCGTTCATGATCTGGCCGTAGCCTGGGTTGAGCAGAGCGATACCCAGGGGGCGCATTGCTGGCTAACGCGACGCGCGAGCCAACCTGGCCTGGCTGTCACAGCTGCGGCAGCACCGGGGTCTGCACCCGCACATCGGCATTCTGGCCACGGTGGCGCAACAGATGATCGAGCAGCACCATGGCCATCATCGCCTCGGCAATCGGCGTGGCGCGGATACCCACGCAGGGGTCGTGGCGGCCCTTGGTGATCAACTCGATGGGGTTGCCATGCACATCGATGGCACGCCCCGGCGTGGTGATGCTGGAGGTGGGCTTGAGCGCCAGGTGGGCGATGATCGGCTGGCCACTGGAAATACCGCCGAGAATGCCGCCGGCATGGTTGGAGAGAAAACCCTGTGGGGTCATCTCATCACGGTGCTCGGTGCCACGCTGGGCCACACAGGCGAAACCGGCGCCGATTTCCACGCCCTTGACCGCGTTGATGCTCATCAGGGCGTGGGCCAGTTCGGCGTCCAGGCGGTCGAAGATCGGCTCGCCCAGTCCCGGCATCACGCCTTCGGCGACTACGGTGATCTTGGCGCCCACCGAGTCCTGATCGCGGCGCAGCTGATCCATATAGGCCTCAAGCTCCGGCACCTTGTCCGGGTCGGGGCTGAAGAAGGCGTTCTGCTCGACGCTGTCCCAGGTT
>JBFHPI010000122.1:0-8158 GCA_041592855.1 Pseudomonas sp. | reverse complement strand
GGTGCTGCCACGCCGCGCTGCCGCAGATGCTCGCGCAGGGCAGCGGCGCCATCGTCAACGTCTCCTCGATCGCCACCCGCGGGGTCAATCGCGTGCCCTACGGCGCGGCCAAGGGCGGGGTCAACGCGCTGACCGCCTGCCTGGCGTTCGAGACCGCCGAGCGCGGCATTCGCGTCAATGCCACCGCCCCCGGCGGCACCGAGGCGCCGCCGCGGCGCATCCCGCGCAATGCCGCCGAACAGAGCGCCGAGGAGCAGGGCTGGTACCAGCAAATCGTCGACCAGACCCTGCACAGCAGCCTGATGAAGCGCTACGGCAGCATCGACGAACAGGTCGGCGCCATCCTTTTTCTCGCCTCGGACGAGGCCTCCTATATCACCGGCGTAACCCTGCCGGTGGGCGGCGGTGATCTGGGCTGAGCACGAATCCTAGACAGCATCACCTGAGCTTTTCACAACAAAAACAACAGAGAGAACACATGCCATGCGACAGATAGACGTTCACCCGGTTATCGACAACGCGCGCTTTTCCCGCTTCCACTGGATGGTCATGGCGCTGTGTGCGCTGCTGCTGATCTTCGACGGCTACGACCTGTTTATCTTCGGCGTGGTGTTGCCGTCGATCATGCAGGAGTGGAACCTCACGCCCATGGAGGCCGGCGCCCTGGGCAGCTATGCGCTGTTCGGCATGATGTTCGGCGCCCTGACCTTCGGCACCCTGGCCGACAAGATCGGGCGCAAGAAGGGCATCGCCATCTGCTTTGTGCTGTTCTCCACGGCGACCATCCTCAATGGCTTTGCCAGCAACCCCACCGAGTTCGGCATCTTCCGCTTTATCGCGGGCCTCGGCTGCGGTGGGCTGATGCCCAACGCCGTGGCGCTGATGAACGAGTACGCGCCCAAGCGCCTGCGCAGCACCCTGGTGGCGGTGATGTTCAGCGGCTATTCCCTGGGCGGCATGCTCGCCGCCGGTGTGGGCATCTATATGCTGCCGCGCTTTGGCTGGGAGTCGATGTTCTTCGCCGCCGCCGTGCCCCTGCTGCTGTTGCCGCTGATCCTGTGGAAGCTGCCGGAGTCGGTGGGTTTCCTGGTGCGTCAGGGCCGCGATGAGCAGGCTCGCGCCGTGCTGGCCAAGGTCGCGCCGGGTCTGCAGATCGATGCCAAGGCCCAGCTGCATGTAAGCGATGCCAAGGGCCAGGGCGTCGGCGTCTTCGAGTTGTTCCGCGAGCAGCGTGCGCTGCGCACCCTGTGCCTGTGGCTGGCGTTCTTCTGCTGCCTGCTGATGGTCTACGCCCTGAGCTCCTGGCTGCCCAAGCTGATGGGGAGCGCCGGCTACAGCCTGGGTTCGAGCCTGTCGTTCTTGCTGGCGCTGAACTTTGGCGGCATGGCCGGGGCCATTCTCGGTGGCTGGCTGGGTGATCGCTTCAACCTGGGCAAGGTGATGGTGGCCTTCTTCGTCGCCGCTGCCGTGTCGATCAGCCTGCTGGGCTTTAAAAGCCCGACGCCAGTGCTGTACGGGCTGATCTTTATCGCCGGCGCCACCACCATCGGCACGCAGATCCTGCTGTATGCCGGCGCCGCGCAGTTCTATGGCCTGTCGATCCGCTCCACCGGCCTCGGTTGGGCCTCCGGCATCGGCCGCAACGGCGCCATCGTCGGCCCGCTGCTTGGCGGTGCGTTGATGGCCATCAACCTGCCGCTGCAACTGAACTTTATTGCCTTCGCCGTACCTGGGGCCATCGCTGCCCTGGCCATGGCGGTGTTCACCCTCAGCGGCCAGCGGCGCCAGGCGGCGAGCGCGGCACTGGCGGCGGCCAAGGCCTGAGCCTTTAACCCTCGTCCCCTCTCTCACAAGGAGAGGGGGCGACTGACTGGAAGAGTGAAATGAGCCACGCCCTGATTGAAAGCCTAACGGCGACCCTCGTCGACCTGCCGACCATCCGCCCGCACAAGCTGGCCATGCACTGCATGCAGAGCCAGACGCTGGTGATTATCCGCCTGCGCTGCTCGGACGGTGTGGAAGGCATAGGCGAAGCCACCACCATCGGTGGCCTGGCCTACGGCAACGAGAGCCCGGAGAGCATCAAGCAGAATATCGACAGCCATCTGGCGCCGGCGCTGCTGGATCAGGATGCGACCAATATCAACGCCTGCATGCAGCGCCTGGACAAGATCGCCAAGGGCAATACCTTCGCCAAGTCCGGCATCGAAAGCGCGTTGCTCGATGCCCAGGGCAAGCGCCTGGGCCTGCCGGTCAGCGAGCTGCTCGGCGGCCGCGTGCGTGACAGCCTGGAAGTGGCCTGGACCCTGGCCTCAGGTGACACCGCGCGGGATATCGCCGAGGCCGAGCAGATGCTGGAGGCGCGCCGTCACCGCATCTTCAAGCTGAAGATCGGCGCCGGCGAGCTGCAGCGCGATCTCAAGCACGTGATCATGATCAAGCGTGCGCTCGGCGATCTCGCCAGCGTGCGGGTCGACGTCAACCAGGGCTGGGATGAGTCCCAGGCCATCCGCGCCTGCCAGGTGCTGGGCGACAACGGCATCGACCTGATCGAACAGCCCATCGCGCGGATCAACCGGGCCGGCCAGGTGCGCCTCAACCAGCGCAGCCCGGCACCGATCATGGCCGACGAATCCATTGAGTCGGTGGAAGACGCCTTTAGCTTGGCCGCCGACGGCGCAGCCTCGGTGTTCGCCCTAAAGATCGCCAAGAACGGCGGGCCGCGCGCCGTGCTGCGCACTGCACAGATTGCCGAAGCGGCCGGTATCGCCCTGTACGGCGGGACCATGCTCGAAGGCGCCATCGGCACCCTGGCCTCGGCCCACGCCTTCCTCACCCTCAAGCAGCTGACCTGGGGTACCGAGCTGTTCGGCCCGCTGCTGCTGACCGAAGAAATCGTCACCGAGGCGCCGGTCTATCGCGACTTCGCCTTGCAGGTGCCGCGTACCCCGGGCCTGGGCCTGACCCTGGACGAAGAGCGCCTGGCGTTCTTCGCCCGTAAGTGAAGCGGAGGCAATACCCATGCTGTTCCACGTAAAGATGACCGTAAAACTGCCGGCCGATATGGACCCGACCCGCGCCGCGCAGATCAAGGCCGAAGAGAAGGAACTGGCCCAGCGCCTGATGCGCGAAGGCTCCTGGCGCCACCTGTGGCGCATTGCCGGGCACTACGCCAACTACAGCGTATTCGACGTGGCCAGCGTCGAGGCTCTGCACGACACCCTGCTGCAGCTGCCGCTGTTCCCCTACATGGATATCGAGGTCACGCCGCTGTGCCGGCATCCCTCGTCGATCCATAGCGACGACCGTTGATCCTGTTCAGAACAACAACGAGGTAAACCATCATGACCGTTAAAGTTAGCCACACTGCCGCCATGCAAGACCTGTTCAAGGAGGCCGCCGGCCTCAACAACGACCAGGGCAGCCCCCGGGTCAAGCAGATCATGCTGCGCCTGATCAATGACGCGGCCAAGCTGATCGAAGACCTGGAAATCAGCGAAGACGAATTCTGGAAGACCGTCGACTACCTCAACCGCCTGGGCGGTCGCAATGAAGTCGGCCTGCTGGTGCCGGGCCTGGGCCTGGAGCACTTCCTCGACGTGTTGCAGGATGCCAAGGACGCCCAGGCCGGCCTGAGCGGCGGCACCCCGCGCACCATCGAAGGCCCGCTCTATGTGGCCGGCGCCCCGGTGGTCGAAGGCGAAGCACGGATGGACGATGGCAGCGAGCTGGATCAGGCCACCGTGATGTTCCTCGACGGTGTGGTCACCGACACCCAGGGCCAGCCTGTGGCCGGTGCGGTGGTTGACCTGTGGCATGCCAACACCCAGGGCAACTACTCCTACTTCGACAAGAGCCAGAGCGATTACAACCTGCGCCGGCGCATCGTCACCGACAGCCAGGGCCGCTACCGCGCGCGCAGCATCGTGCCCTGCGGCTATGGCTGCGCCCCGGACGGCCCGACCCAGGAATGCCTCGATCTGCTCGGTCGCCATGGTCAGCGCCCGGCGCATATCCACTTCTTTATTTCCGCCCCGGGTCATCGTCACCTGACCACCCAGATCAACCTGGCCGGTGAAAAGTACCTGTGGGACGACTTCGCCTACGCCACCCGCGACGGCCTGGTCGGCGATATCCAGTTTGTCGAGGACGAAGCGGCCGCCCGTGACCGTGGTGTCGACGGCAAGCGCTTCGCCACCCTGAAGTTCGACTTCGTGCTGCAGAAAGCGCCGAGCGCCAAGGCCGAACAGCGCAGCGCGCGGCCGCGGGCCTTGCAGGGTGCGTGATCCTTCGGCCTTGCGCCGATTCCGTAGGGTGTCGCGGGGCCGCCTAGGCCGTGCGCACCATGTCCACGATGCGCGGCCTGATCGGTGCGCGCGGCGCACCCTACAACAAGAGCGTCCCCTGCGAGGGACGCCAGCCTGACCTTGCGAGGGACCATGAAAGCCCTGCTTAACGATTTCAGCCTGACCGCACTGCTGGCCGGCTTGCTGGCCACCACCATTTCCTATGCCGGGCCGCTGGTGCTGATTTTCCAGGCCGCGGACAGCGCCGGCCTGAGCCAGGCGCTGCTGTCGTCCTGGGTCTGGGCCATTTCCATCGGCAGCGGTGTGCTGGGCATTGTCCTCAGCCTGCGCTACCGCACCCCGGTGGTGATCGCCTGGTCGATCCCCGGCAGCGCACTGCTGGTCGGCGCCTTGCCCAGCCTGGGTTTGAACCAGGCCATCGGCGCCTACCTGATCGCCAACCTGATCCTGCTGCTGATCGCCCTGAGCGGCAGCTTCGACCGCCTGATCGCCAAACTGCCCGGCTCCATCGCCGCCGGTCTGCAGGCCGGCATTCTGTTCGCCTTCGGCATCGAGGTATTCAAGGCGCTGCCCGAGCAGCACGTGCTGATCGTCAGCATGTTCGTCACCTACCTGCTGCTGCGCCGCATGGCGCCGCGCTATGCGGTGGCCGGCGTACTGGTCGTGGGCGCGGCGCTGACCCTGTTCGGTGGCCAGCTGCGCAGCGAGGCGCTGGTGCTGGAGCTGGCCACGCCGCAGTGGATCGCCCCCGAGTTCAGTCTCACCGCCACCCTCAACCTGGCCTTGCCCTTGGTGCTGGTGGCGCTGACCGGGCAATTTATGCCGGGCATGGCGGTGCTGCGCAATGCCGGCTACTCAACCCCGGCCAGCCCGCTGATCGGCGCCAGCGCCGTGGGCGGGGCATTGCTGGCGCCCTTTGGCTGCCACGGCCTGAACCTGGCGGCGGTCACCGCCAGCCTCTGTACCGGCCGCGAGGCCCACGAGAACCCCGGGCGTCGTTATGTGGCTGCATTATCCGGCAGCCTGGCCTACCTGCTGCTGGGCAGTGCCGGCGCCACCCTGGTGTCGCTGTTCGCCGCCTTCCCTGCCGCGTTGATCGCCGCCCTGGCCGGCCTGGCCTTGTATGGTGCCTTTAGCGAAGCCCTGGCGCGCAGCCTGAGTGATCCGGCCGAGCGCGACGCCGGGCTGTTCACCTTTCTGGTCACGGCCTCGGGGGTGAGCTTTATCGGCCTGTCGGCGGTGTTCTGGGGCCTGCTGTTTGGCCTGGCCGCGCATCTGCTGCTGCGTGCACGGCGGCAATCGCTAAGCGCCGCAAATAACCCGCGGGCCGCGCCGCTGCGCGACTAAGAGGGCCGTAGGGTGCGCTGTGCGCACCAAGCATTGCCACGAATATCGGTGCGCGCGGCGCACCCTACGCCCACGTTGCCTATTCCGATTTTTCCTCCCAACCGGCCGTCCCATGGCTGCCGGGCGGGTTTCTGCAACCTCGATAACAACAAGAGCATGATCAACATGAAACACAGCCCACGCCTTTGCCTGCTGTCCACCGCCATTGCCGCCTGCCTGCCGAGCCTGAGCCAGGCCGGGGAGGGCGGTTTTATCGAAGACGCCACTGCCACCCTGACGGCGCGTAACTACTACTTCAGCCGCGACTTCTCCGACATAGTCGGGCCCAATCAGCAATCCAGGGCCGAGGAGTGGGCCCAGGGTTTTATCCTCAATGTGAAATCCGGCTATACGCCGGGCACGGTCGGTTTTGGCGTGGATGCCATCGGTGTGCTGGGCCTTAAGCTCGACAGCGGGCGCGGTCGGGTGAATACCGGCCTGCTGCCGCTGCAGGAGGATGGCGAGGCCGCCGACGAGTACAGCCGCCTGGGTCTGGCGGCGAAGATGCGCGTCTCCAAGACCGAGCTGAAGGTCGGCGAGCTGCAGCCCAACCTGCCGGTGCTGGTGCACTCGGATATCCGCCTGCTGCCGCCCAGCTACCAGGGCGTCAGTGTCGTCTCCAACGAGCTGGCCGGGCTGACTTTGCAGGCCGGTCACCTCAACTCCACCAGCCTGCGCAACGAGGCCGGCGACGACAGGATGCTGGCCATGCTCGGCCATCTGCCGCAACGCGCGGCGACCAGCGATGCCTTCAACTATGCCGGCGCCGACTACGCCTTCAATGCCGGACGCACTTCGGTAGGCGCCTGGTACGCCCAGCTGGAGGATATCTACGACCAGCGTTTTGTCAGCCTCAAGCACAGCCAGCCTATGGGCGACTGGACCCTGGGCGCCAACCTCGGCTTCTTTGATTCGGCCGACGACGGCAAGCGCCTGCTGGGTGATATCGACAACCAGGCGCTGTTTGCCCTGCTTTCGGCCAAGCATGGTGGCCATACCTTGTATCTCGGCTACCAGGCGATATTCGGCGACCACGCTTTCCCCCGGGTCTTCGCCAACGTCAGCCCACTGGGCAACGAAGTGCCGACCTACGAGTTCGCTTCGGCCGATGAGCGTTCCTGGCAGTTGCGCTATGACTATGACTTCGCTGCCCTGGGCGTGCCTGGCCTGGTGGCCGGGGTGCGCTATATCCGTGGCGACAATGTCGATGCCCAGGCCACCAACCGGGGCGGCCCCCGCTACGAGGGCAAGGACTGGGAGCGCGATCTGGATATCGGCTACACGGTGCAGAGCGGCGCTCTCAAGGGCCTCGGCGTGCGCGTGCGCAACGTCGCCGCGCGCTCCAACTACCGCACCGATATCGACGAGAACCGCCTGATCCTCAACTACACCTGGAACCTGCTCTAAGTGTCATGGCGCCCTGAGGCGGGGCGCCATACCGAGCCCTAGGGTGCGTCGTTAGTCACGCCATCGGAGACCTCTATGCAATCAAGTTTCCCCGCCACCCTGCTGGCCCTGGCCACCGCACTGCTGGGCTGCGTGCAGCTGTTTTTCGCCGAGGGCCAGTTGCAGCAGGCTATGGCCCTGCTGGTGCTGGTGTTCAGCCTGAGCATGGCCGCGCTTTGTCCGCGGCCCCAGGCCCCCAGCCAGCCGCTGGAAATCAGCTACCCCGATCTGGCACCCGTTGAAGCACCCGCGCCCAGGCAACCCGAGCCGCCGTTGATCGAGCCCGCACCCGCGCCGCAATGGAGCGAACTGCAGCAGCAACTGGCGGCGTTGCTGGAGGCCATCGAGCACAGCCAGGCGGACATGCACTACGCCAGCGAACTGGCCCAGCATGCCGGCGAGAAGGTGCAGTACAGCGCCGGCAGCATCCAGGCCGCCAGTCGCGGTATCGAACAACTGGCCGAGCAGATGGCGCCGATTGGCCGGGTCTTCGATGAGTTGAGCGAGCAGGCCGAGCGCATCGGCAGCATCGTCAGCAGCATTCAGGACATCGCCAAGCAGACCAACCTGCTGGCCCTAAATGCCGCCATCGAGGCGGCCAGGGCCGGGGAACAGGGCCGTGGTTTTGCCGTGGTGGCCGACGAGGTGCGCAACCTGGCCGGTCGCGCCGGGGCCGCCAGCCAGCAGATCGGCCAGATCGTCAGCGGCCTGCAGCAGGCTGCCACCGAGGCGCGCAGTGGCCTGCAACAGGTGTCCGGTACCACCCACAGCAGTCTGGGCCAGTCCAGCCAGGCCCTGCAGAGCATGGCCGAGATGCGCGAAGGCGCCGCGGCGCGCCTGCAGATCGTGCCGCGGATCATGCAGCGCCTGGTCACCCAGCAGCAGTTGGCCGAAGAGATGGGCGGCCTGTTGCGCACGAATTAATAAGGAATTGAAAAACTACCTGCGTTGCCATTGCTGCGTTAAAAACAGGCTAAAAATGCTCATTTACAGCTCGTAAACTCCGCTGTTTAGCCTTT
>JBFHPI010000121.1:0-8187 GCA_041592855.1 Pseudomonas sp. | reverse complement strand
TTTGGCCGGTGTGGGCCGCCGAGTCTGGCCATTGGACGGCGAGCCATGGTTTTTCGACTGATGTGCACTAATCGCTCAGTAAGGACGCAACGTCTTGTCGACTAATATTGTGTGGCATGAGCAGCGGGTCAGTCGTGCTGACCGGGCGCGAATAAAGCGGCAGAAGCCCTGCCTGATCTGGTTCACCGGCCTTTCTGGCTCGGGCAAATCCACTATCGCCAATGCCCTTGATCTCGCACTGTTTCAGCGTGGACATCATACCTTCCTACTTGATGGCGATAATGTTCGCCATGGCCTTAACCGGGATCTGGGTTTTAGCGATGCCGATCGGGTGGAGAACATTCGGCGTATCGGTGAGATGAGCAAGCTGTTTACCGATGCCGGCCTGATTGTCATGAGTGCCTTTATCTCGCCCTTTGCCAGTGACCGTCAGTTGGTCAGAGAGCTTCTTCCGCAAGGCGAGTACCTTGAAGTATTTATGGATACACCCCTGCATGCTTGCGAGGAGCGAGACCCCAAGGGGCTTTACCGCAAGGCGCGTGCGGGTTTGATAAAGGACTTCACGGGCATAGACTCGCCCTATGAGCGCCCACAGCAACCGGAGCTGGTGCTTGATACCTCCGAGCTTGAGGTTGATGAGTGTGTGGCGCGTCTGCTTATTTGCCTCGAAGCACGCGGCTTGATCGCCTGCGAAGACTGAGGCGTGATGACCTGGCCTGCGGCAATCACCCTGGCGACCCTGGTGGTCGTTCTGGTGGTGCTGGCAACTTCCCGTTTTGCCGCTGACTGGGTGC
Organism: Pseudomonas sp.; assembly: GCA_041592855.1. Taxonomy (GTDB): domain Bacteria; phylum Pseudomonadota; class Gammaproteobacteria; order Pseudomonadales; family Pseudomonadaceae; genus Aquipseudomonas. Next base: position 7,393 of record JBFHPI010000121.1, on the reverse strand, counting down.
TGATGGCAGCGCTGACTTTCCTGCTTGGCGTCGGCGTGCTGACGCCGATGGCAGCCCTCGAGGGGTTTGCCAACCCCGGTGTAATTACCATCGCCGCGCTTTTTGTGGTTGCGGCGGGCTTGAAGGAAACCGGTGCCGTGCAATGGATTGCCCAGGCCATCCTGGGCCGTCCCGCCTCGGTGAGGGGGGCGTTGTGGCGGTTGCTCTTGCCGACTGGCCTGCTCAGCTCCTTGATGAACAATACGACTGTTGTTGCCATGTTCATTCCGGCGGTTCAGGAGTGGGGGCGACGTGCGCAGATTCCGGCGAGCAAGCTGCTTCTGCCGCTCAGTTATATGACCATTTTAGGTGGCACCTGCACGCTGATTGGTACCAGTACCAATTTGGTTGTCGATGGGCTTTTGCAGAGCAGTAGAGAGGTTCATCTGGGTCTGTTCGACCTGGTCTGGGTGGGTTTGCCCATGCTGTTGACTGGCGGTTGTTTTATGGTGCTGTGCGCCGACAGATTGTTGCCGGATCGCGGTGGTGTAGACGAGGACCTGGCGTTGGTGCGTCAGTATGGTGTTGAGGTTGAGGTCGAGGCCGCGGGCCCACTGGTCAATAAGACAGTGGCGCAAGCCGGTCTGCGCAATTTGAATTTCGGTTATCTGGCCGAGATAGAGCGCCAGGGAAATCTCCTTTCCGGGATTGAGCCTGGGCAGGTTCTGGATGCGGGTGATCGCTTGTATTTCATTGGCGCACCAGAGTGCGCCAGTGAACTGCGTCGCATCCATGGTCTCAAGCCTGCCAGTGGCAGTGTGCACAAACTGGAACTGGCCAATCACCAGCGTTGTCTGGTGGAGGTGGTGATCGGGCCTGATTTTCCCGCACTCGGGCAGACCATCAAGCAGTCCCTATTCCGCACGCGTTTCAATGCCGTGATTCTGTCCGTTTCTCGAGGGGGGCGGCGGGTACCGGGCAAGCTCGGCAATATCAGTCTGAAAACGGGCGACACACTGTTGCTGGAGACCAGTTTGCAGTTTGTTGAACAGTATCGCTTTCGCCGCGACTTTCTATTGGTCAGCGCCCTGAATGATTCCACGCCTCCAGACTTCAGCAAGTCGCCTGTGGCGTTGGTTATTCTGTTGTTGATGGTGGCAGTCAGTGCGAGCGGTCTCTTGTTGTTGCTGGAAGCTGCGCTCCTGGCAGCAGCAGGGATGCTGCTAACGGGCTGTCTCACGTCCAGCAGGGCGCGGGCGAGTCTCGATTTGTCCGTGCTGGTGGTTATCGCGGCCTCTTTTGCCCTGGGGCAGGCGCTTACGTCATCCGGGGCTGCGCAGTTGCTTGCCGGTGGGTTGCTAGGCTGGGCCGGCGCTTCGCCCTGGCTGGCTCTGTTGCTGGTCTATGTCCTGACTTCGACGTTTACTGAAGTGATCACCAATAATGCCGCGGCGGTCTTGATGTTTCCTATATCCCTGTCTTTGTCCGAGCAGTTGGGAGTCGGCTTTATGCCTTTTGCCATGGCGGTCATGTTTGCCGCTTCTGCCAGTTTTGTGACTCCTCTGGGCTACCAGACCAACCTGATGGTGTATGGTCCGGGGCGCTACAGATTCAGCGACTATATTCGACTTGGCTTGCCGCTCAATTTGCTTACCGCGGCAGTTGCTGTGATCATGATCCCGATTGTCTGGCCTTTTTGATGCTCAAGATCGGGCGCCTGTTAAAGCTTTTTGATGACGGGCCGATAGCCAGAGTATGAGGTGGTCAACATGGTGAGTAATAAGATGAATACACAGTCGGCCCTTAAGCAGTATCAGTCTGTCGACACCCGTGCTCAGGTCATGGAAGCCAGCCCGCATCGATTGATTCAAATGTTGATGGAAGGCGGGATGAGCCGACTGGCCCAGGCCAAGGGGGCAATGGAGCGCAATCAGACCGCACTCAAGGGTGAGCTGATCAGCAAGGCCATTGCGATCATCGGTGGTTTGCGTGAGGGGCTGGATCTCGAGCGTGGCGGCACTGTGGCCAGTAATCTGGACAACCTTTACGAATTCATGATCAGGCGCCTGATTGAGGCCAATGTGCAAAATTCGCCTGAAATCATTGATGAAGTGGCTGAACTGCTGCGCAATGTTAAAGCTGGTTGGGACGGTATTGGCAATCAGTGATCAGCTTTCGGATTTCAGGAGTAGACTCATGATCTTGGCCATTCAGCGTCTGCAAGAAGCGGGCAGTGCATTACGTGACGCCCTGTCAAAGCAGGACTGGGCTGCCATTGGCGAGCTTGATCAGCAGTGTCGCCAAGCGGTTGACGAAGCCATGGTCGAAGCGGGTGATGATGAGGAAACGCTGCGGTTGCGTATGCAGGAGTTGCTTGAGCTTTACCGGGAGCTGGTCAGCGTGTGTCAATCCGAGCAGCAGCGCCTGGCTTTTGAGTTGCGACAGCTCAACCAGTCCCGTCAGGGGGCTAAGGTCTATCAACTGTTTGGCTGATCTCTCCAGCGTTTCTGTTCCATAGGGCCAGGCCAGTGCGTCTGGCCCTGTCATTTATGGGTAGTTGATAAAAGTTACGCCATAAAATTGACTGGCTACGTAAAATTGACTTTACTAGTGGCCAATTGCTGGCGCCTGTTTCATGGCATCGGTGCTTCCCCAAATTCCAGGATCAGACAAGCACACTATGTGGCGTGAAACCAAAATTCTGCTGATAGATGATAATCATGAGCGCCGTCGTGACCTGACGGTCATCCTGAGTTTTCTGGGTGAGGAGCATATAGCTTGTGCCAGCACGGGCTGGCGCGAGGCTGTGACGGCTCTGGATTCGAGTCGTGACGCGCTTTGTGTGCTGGTGGGGGATGTGCAGAGCAAGGGTGGCGTGCTGGAGCTGCTCAAGGTCCTGGCGGCTTGGGATGAATTCCTGCCGACGCTTCTGATCGATGGCCAGGTTGCCGCGGATTGGCCAGAGGAGCAACGCCGTAGCGTGCTGGCTAGTTTGGAGATGCCCCTGAGTTACAACAAGCTGCTGGATTCCCTGCACCGGGCCCAGGTCTATCGTGAAATGTACGATCAGGCTCGCGAGCGTGGTCGGCAGCGCGAGACCAATCTGTTCCGCAGTCTGGTGGGTACCAGTCGCGCCATTCAGCAGGTGCGGCAGATGATGCAACAGGTGGCCGATACCGAGGCCAGCGTGCTGATCCTGGGCGAGTCCGGCACCGGCAAAGAGGTGGTCGCGCGCAACCTGCACTACCATTCCAAGCGCCGCGATGCGCCTTTTGTGCCGGTCAACTGTGGAGCTATTCCGGCGGAGCTACTGGAAAGCGAGCTGTTCGGTCATGAAAAGGGGGCCTTTACAGGGGCCATCAGCAGCCGCGCCGGGCGATTCGAACTGGCCAATGGCGGCACCCTGTTCCTTGACGAGATCGGAGATATGCCGCTGCCCATGCAGGTGAAACTGCTGCGGGTATTGCAGGAGCGTACCTTCGAACGGGTTGGTAGCAACAAGACCCAGAGTGCTGATGTGCGTATCATCGCCGCCACCCACAAGGATCTGGAGAAGATGATCGAGGCGGGCAGCTTCCGCGAGGATCTGTATTACCGTCTTAATGTTTTCCCCATCGAGATGGCGCCCCTGCGTGAGCGCATCGAAGACATTCCCTTGCTGCTCAATGAGCTGATTTCGCGGATGGAGAACGAAAAGCGCGGTTCCATCCGCTTCAATTCCGCTGCCATCATGTCGCTGTGCCGGCATGACTGGGCGGGTAACGTGCGTGAGCTGGCCAACCTGGTAGAGCGCATGGCGATCATGCATCCCTATGGGGTGATTGGCGTAGGCGAGCTGCCGAAGAAATTCCGTCACGTTGATGATGAAGACGAGAGTATGGTCGCCAGTCTTCGTGAAGAACTGGACGAGCGCGCGGCCATTACGGCCGGGTTGCCGGGCGTGAACTCCGTGGCCATGTTGCCGCCTGAAGGCCTGGATCTTAAGGATTATCTAGGCAACCTGGAGCAGGGGCTCATTCAGCAGGCACTGGACGATGCTGCTGGCGTGGTGGCCAGGGCTGCTGAGCGTCTGCGTATACGTCGTACTACCTTGGTGGAAAAGATGCGCAAGTACGGCATGAGCCGGCGCGATGATGAGGGTTCGGACGACTGAAGTGGGCTGTCAGGTGCTTGGCACTCGGGCCTTGAATAAAGCCGAAGGATTGACGCATCCTTCGGCTTTGTTTTTTAAGTATTTGAAAATAAACAATTATTTTTTAGGCATGGGTATTGCTAGCTCTCTGCTAACTGACTGTCTTATGACAGCTCGCCACGCGAGAGAGAATGATGAATACCACCTTCCAACGCTCTGTCGAATCCGTTGCCGACCCGCGGCTCAGCGAGCCGAGTAGCGCCGCCAGCCTTGAGCAGACCCTGTCCCTGTTTAACCAGATGTCTACCCAGCTCAGTGCGTCTTACAGCATGCTGGAGGCCCGGGTGACTGAATTGAAGGGGCAGTTGGCCTTGGTCAGCGCCCAGCGTATGCAGGAGTTGGCGGAGAAGGAGCGCCTTGCCCATCGCCTGCAAAGCCTGCTCGACTTGCTGCCGGGCGGGTTGATAGTGATCGATGGTCAGGGGGTGGTGCGTGAAGCCAACCCAGTGGCGCGCAACCTGCTCGGCCAACCTCTGGTTGGCATGCTCTGGCGTCAGGTGATCAGCCGCAATTTTGCTCCCCGTGAGGATGACGGCCATGAAGTGTCCCTCAAGGATGGCAGACGCTTGTCCATTGCCACCCGCTCGCTGCATGGTGAGCCTGGCCAGTTGGTCCTGCTGACCGACCTGACGGAAACCCGTCGTCTGCAGGATCAGCTCTCGCGCCATGAGCGCTTGTCGGCTCTTGGGCGTATGGTCGCCTCCCTGGCTCATCAGATCCGCACGCCGCTGTCTGCCGCAATGCTCTATGCCGGCCATCTGGCCGAGCAGGATCTGCCCTTGGAGCAGCAGCAGCGTTTTGCCGGGCGACTTCAGGAGCGCTTGCATGAACTGGAGCATCAGGTGCGCGACATGCTGATCTTCGCTCGGGGTGATCTTCCCATGTCCGACCGCCTAACCCCAGACGCGCTGTTTGCTGCCTTGCGCGCTGCCGCCGAACCCCATGTGCTGGGTATGCAGGTGCGCTGGCAGTGTGACAGTCGCGAGGGGGAGTTGCTGTGCAATCGCGATACCCTGGTTGGTACCCTGCTTAACCTGATCGAGAATGCCATTCAGGCAGCCGGTCGCGAGGTGCGCCTGAAAGTGCACCTGTATCGCCGTGGGCAGAACCTGCGCTTGTGCATCAGCGATAACGGTCCGGGCATTGCTCCGGCAATCCTGGCGCGTCTGGGCGAGCCCTTCTTTACCACCAAGACCACTGGTACCGGCCTCGGCCTGGCAGTGGTCAAGGCCGTCGCCCGTGCCCATCAGGGGCAATTGCACCTGCACTCGCGTCCGGGGCGTGGCACCTGCGCCATCCTGAGCCTGCCGCTGATTGCCGCGGCTTCACCCGTGATTGAGGAGTAACCCAGCCATGGCTGCCAAGATCTTGCTGGTCGAGGATGATCGCGCCTTGCGCGAAGCCCTGACCGATACCCTGTCTCTGGGCGGGCATGCCTTTCGCGCGGTGGATTGCGCCGAGGCCGCCTTGTTGGCTCTGGAGGAGGAAGCATTTGCTCTGGTGGTGAGCGATGTAAATATGCCCGGCATGGATGGGCATCAGTTGCTGGTGCAGATTCGTCAGCGTCAGCCGCAGTTGCCGGTGCTGTTGATGACGGCCTATGCCGCCGTGGAGCGGGCGGTGGATGCCATGCGCCAGGGCGCGGCGGATTATCTGGTCAAGCCCTTCGAGCCCAAGGCTTTGCTGGCCCTGGTGCAGCGCCATGCGCTAGGGGCTGTGCTTGGCAGCGATGAAGAGGGGCCGGTGGCGGTGGAGCCGGTCAGCATACAACTGCTGGATGTGGCCGCGCGGGTGGCGCAACGCGACTCCACGGTGTTGATCACCGGCGAGTCCGGCACCGGTAAAGAGGTGTTGGCGCGGTTTATCCATCAGCAATCACCGCGTGCGGGCAAGCCCTTTATTGCCATCAACTGCGCGGCCATTCCCGACAATATGCTGGAAGCCACCCTGTTCGGCCATGAGAAGGGCGCCTTTACCGGGGCCATTGCCAGTGCCCCGGGCAAGTTCGAGCTGGCCGACGGCGGCACCATTCTGCTCGACGAAATTTCCGAGATGCCCCTGGGGCTGCAGGCCAAGCTGTTGCGCGTACTGCAGGAACGCGAGGTGGAGCGGGTCGGTGCGCGAAAACCGATCAGTCTGGATATTCGCGTGCTGGCCACCAGCAACCGGGATCTGGCTGGCGAAGTGGCGGCTGGCCGCTTCCGGGAGGATCTCTATTATCGGCTGTCGGTTTTCCCACTGGCCTGGCGTCCACTGCGTGAGCGGCCGGCCGACATCGTGCCCCTGGCGGAGCGGTTGCTGGCCAAGTACGTCAAAAAAATGAATCATTCACCCATTCGTCTGTCGCCCCAGGCCCAGGCGCTGCTCGGCAGCTATGCCTGGCCGGGTAATGTACGCGAGCTGGATAATGCCATCCAGCGTGCCCTGATTCTGCAACAGGGTGGTCTGATTCAGCCCCAGGATCTCTGTCTAAGCACGGTACCTATGGCGGCGCCTGTCAGGCCCATGAGTGTGGTGCCGGTCTGTGCGCCAGCGCAGCCGGAGCCTGTGGCAAGTTCCGATGCTGGAGGATTGGGTGGTGATCTGCGCCGCCATGAGTTCCAGATGATCATCGATACCCTGCGTACCGAGCGAGGACGGCGAAAGGAGGCTGCCGAGCGCCTGGGTATCAGCCCGCGAACCCTGAGATACAAGCTGGCGCAGATGCGCGAGGCGGGAATGGATGTCGAGGCCTATCTGTACGCCAGCTAACTCTGCTTGCTCTGCCTGTATAAGCCCGTCCGGTTTCGCACCTGACGGGCTTTTTTTGATGGGGCGATGCTTGCGGCATAAAGCTCAAAGATTGGCACCCTTGTTGCTACTACCTCACTAGACAGTCGCGCCGCGTCAAAAAAACGCGGCCAGTGGAGGATGTCATGAGCCAAGGTGTTGAATTCAATCGCTTGATGCTGGAAATGCGATCCATGCAGACGGAGGCCATGGCCCGGCAAAAGCCGCAGGCCAGTGCTCCTGAGGTCGGTGCGCCCAGTTTCTCCGAGATGCTCGGGCAGGCCGTCAACAAGGTCAGTGAGACCCAGCAGGCGGCCAGCAAATTGGCCACCGCGTTCGAAATGGGTCAGAGCGGCGTTGACCTCACCGATGTGATGATTGCCTCACAGAAAGCCAGTGTGTCGATGCAGGCCATGACCCAGGTGCGCAACAAACTGGTTCAGGCCTATCAAG
>JBFHPI010000120.1:0-8187 GCA_041592855.1 Pseudomonas sp. | reverse complement strand
TTCGCTTTGGCCGAACGCCTGAAACATCAGGGCGTGGGGATAATCTCGGTGATCTATGACCTGATTCCATTGACCCATCCGCAGTTTTGCGATGCAGGCCTGGTCAAGGTCTTCGATCAATGGTTCGACTGGATATCCAGAACCGCCGACGGCTTTATGGCGATTTCCAAGACCATTAGCCAGCAGGTCGAGAACGAATTACAACTGCGCCTGGGCACCGATGAAGCTGCCAAACGCTGGCATGGTCACTTCCACCTAGGTTCGGAGCTGGATTTGGCACGACCAGAAGCACCGCTACACCCGGAATTACGGCGCATGTTTGCCAAAAATGAACCGGTGTACCTGATGGTCAGCACCATCGAGCCACGAAAGAATCACGCCTATCTGCTCGACGCATTCGAACTGCTATGGGCACAGGGCTCAACCGCGCGGTTGTGCATCATTGGCAAGGTCGGCTGGAAATGTGAAGCGCTGATCGAACGAATCAACCGGCACCCGTTAAAGAACAAGTGCCTATTCATGTTCAACGGCATCAATGACAAGAGCCTGGAATACGCCTACTCGAATGCGCGGGCGCTGGTCTTCCCCTCCTATGCCGAAGGCTTCGGCCTACCACTGGTAGAAGCCATGCAACGCGGCTTGCCGGCCATGGCCAGCGATTTACCGGTGTTTCGCGAGATCGGCGGCGACTTTATGGCCTATTTCGACCTGCATGACCCGCGAACCCTGGCGGCACATATACAAGCGTTCGAGCGTACAGGCCAATTCCCGGCGGCACGTCCGGTTAACGAGTGGAAGTGGATCGACTGGAACGGTGCGGCTCGACAACTAATTGGGGGAGCACGGGCCGGCATCCAGAGCAGTCCCAAGGCCTTCAGGCAAACCGCAGCGGTGGTGCATGCGGATTGCCCTTAACGCGAGGATTTTGCAGGCACCTCGCACAGGAATCGGCCAGTACCTGGTCGAGCTGATCGAGGCACTGCGCACTGATCCGCAGATTGAGCTGGAGCTCTTCCATGGCTGGGGCTGGAGTCCGCAGGTGGCGCAAGCGTCACTACCCGGTTATAGCCGCTGGACAGCACTCGCCAAGCAAATTCCCTGGGCCTACCAGATTCGCCGCGCCCTGGACCAGCATCGCTTTGATCGCGGCACGCAGCAGCGCAGGATCGACCTCTATCATGAACCGAGTCTGTGGCCCCTGGATTTTGCCGGACCTATGGTCATGACCCTGCATGACCTGACCCATGTGCATTATCCACAGACGCAACCCCGTGACCGCCTGGCCGAAATCGAACGACGCATCGGCCCGGCGCTTGAACGGGCCAAGTGTATCCTGACGGACTCCCAGTTCGTTGCGGAGGAAATTTGCCATTATTACGGCGTGCCAGCCGAGCGCATAAAAGTGGCGCCGCTGGGCTATGGACCGCGTTTTTATCCTCGCCAACCGGAACAATTGCACGGCTGTTTGGCCGAGTTGGGGCTTGAGGCCGGGGGCTATTTGCTCTGCGTCGGCACCCTAGAGCCACGCAAGAACCTCGCCCAGGCCTTGCGCGCCCATGCACTGCTTCCCCAAGCAATGCGTATCCGTTTCCCGCTACTGATCGTTGGAATGACCGGCTGGCGCAGCGAATGCTTTGCGGCTGAGCTGCAAACAGCGTTAGCCAGTGGCCATGTGCGCCTGCTCGGCTATCAGAACGACCATACGCTGGCCGAGCTGCTGGCTGGCGCACGCTTACTGTTGTTCCCATCGATCTATGAGGGCTTCGGCTTACCCGTGCTGGAGGCGATGGCCAGTGGTGTGCCAGTTCTGCTATCGCCGCAATCGGCCTTGCCCGAGGTAGCCGGCTCCGCCGGTATCTTTCTCGACACCGGGGACGACAAGGGCTGGTGTGAGGCGATTATCCGCTTGATTGAAGATGAGACCGAGTGGCAACGACGCCGAAGCATGGGTTTAAAACAGGCACAACAGTTTTCCTGGAAACGCTGTGCGACTCTTACTACTGCCGCATATCGGCAGGCTTTGGAGCACTGAATGCGGATTCTGCACGTCTTCAAGACTTACTTGCCGGAGAGCGTAGGCGGTATCGAACAAGTGATCTACCAGATCTGTCAAAGCGGTATTGCCCACGGCATCGAGAGCCATGTACTGACGCTAAGCGCCAGCCCTGAACCGCGCGACCTGATGCTCGCCGATCACCATGTGCATCGAGCAAGACTAGATTTGCATCTGGCTTCCACCGGTTTTTCCTACAGCGTATTGGGCCGCCTGAAGGCGTTGGCCGCCGAAGTTGACGTGGTCAACTATCACTTCCCCTGGCCCTATATGGATGTTCTGCATTTCGCTGCGCGAATCAAGAAACCGACGGTGGTTACGTATCATTCGGACATCATTCGGCAGAAGCATCTGCTCAAGCTGTACCGTCCATTGATGAACCGCTTTCTCGGCAGCGCCGACCGCATTGTGGCGGCCTCGCCAAACTACCTAGCAACCAGCGATGTGCTAGCCCAGTATCGCGACAAGACCTCGGTCATCCCCTATGGCCTGGATAAGGCAGCCTACCCGACCCCCTCCGCGAAATGCAGCGCTCAGTGGCGACAGCGTTGCGGCGAGCGTTTCTTTCTGTTCGTTGGGGTAATGCGCTATTACAAGGGTCTGCATATTCTGCTTGAAGCCGTACAGGGCACTGACTACCCAGTCGTTATTGTCGGCAGTGGGCCGCTGGAGACTGAACTACGCGCTCAAGCTCTGGCTTTGGGACTGAACCATGTTCACTTTGCCGGGCGGGTAGAGGATGAAGACAAGGTGGCCTTACTGCAGCTGTGCAGCGCCATTGTCTTCCCCTCGCATCTACGTTCCGAGGCATTCGGTATCTCCCTACTGGAAGGGGCGATGTACGGCAAGCCAATGATCTCCAGCGAAATAGGCACCGGCACTAGCTATATCAATATCCATAACCAGACTGGCCTGGTGGTACCGCCGAGCGACCCACAGGCTTTTCGCGAAGCCATGCGCACACTCTGGGAGAACCCCGAACTGGCAGAGCAAATGGGACAGCAGGCCGAGCGACGCTACGAGCAATTGTTTACCGCTGAGCGTATGGGACAACAGACCGCAGCTCTCTATCGGGAACTGCTCAACAGCAAACCCCGACAACCTTAAGTTCGTAGCCTGCATATTCTCGATCAACGCCAGAACGGCTTGGCCAACTCCTCCTGACGCTGCGCCTCGGTGATCCCGGCATCGGCCAGCAAACGGGCATCCAGGCTGGCCAGTTGCCGGCGCGTTCGCCAGTTGCGGCGCCAGTCGAGTAAACGGGCCACGCCGCGCAGCCATAACGAGGGACGGACGGGGTAGGGTGGGCACTCTGCCTGCTTGAGCGTACGTTCCATGCTGCTCTCCTGACCTGATAGGGGATGGCAGCTTATGGTGCAGGCTGGGCAGGGGTTGGGACAGAGACAGCACCAGGCAATTGTTATGGCGCAGTTACAGCCATTCTGGAACTGTACTGCCCATGAGTCGCCCGACTGTTGCGAGCCGATTGCTTGGCAGCCCAGCTGGGCTGGCCCAATACCTGGGCGCAGATAAAACGAAAGCCCCGACGCGGCTGGCGCGTGGAGCTTTCAAAAGTCCCAACTTGGGAGGAGCAGAAATCGGTGTCCGGCGGCGATCAGCGCCAGAAGGGCTTGCGCAGTTCGGCCTGGCGCTGCACTTCGCTGATGCCGGCATCGGCCAGCAGGCGGGCATCCAGGCGCGCCAGCTGGCGACGGCTGGCCATGCGGCGCTGCCACAGGCTGAGGGTCGCGAGAATGCGCAGTGGCAGAGAGCCAACAGAGGCGTGGCTGTGATCGAAGAACAGGTCGGAACTGAGGGTACGTTCCATGGTGGTCATCCTTCCGCTTGTGGCGGCTCAGTGGTGTGTTGCGATGGGGAAATTATTGCCGTTGCCCCCGTTTCGCTGTAGCCACAGCTGGATGAAATTGCAGCACAAATAGATAGCTTGCTTTGCAACTGTTAAGCCGGTTTTACACTCAACTGTATCGGCCATAAGTGCTTTGACCTAACCCTACTGACTAAACAGATAAATCCACTGGCAAATAACGCTAAATGCAGTGACTTCATACAGGTACAGTTCCAGATTGCACTTGTGTGACAGTTGACCTGTTATTCAGCTTAAGCGGTGAAAGAAGCGTTTTCCTGATCAGACGGACAGCAGTGCGCAGGCCAGACATGCCCCATAAAAAATGCCGCTCACCAGACAGGTGAGCGGCATTCTGTGGTTCGACTGAACGGGCAGGCGTTATTCCACCGCCTTGACCATATCCTCAATGACCTTCTTGGCATCGCCAAAGACCATCATGGTCTTGTCCATATAGAACAGTTCGTTGTCCAGACCGGCGTAGCCACTGGCCATGGAGCGCTTGTTGACGATCACGGTCTTGGCCTTGTAGGCCTCCAGGATCGGCATGCCGGCGATCGGCGACTTCGGATCGTTCTTCGCCGCCGGGTTGACCACGTCGTTGGCGCCCAGCACCAGCACCACGTCGGCCTGGCCGAACTCGGAGTTGATGTCCTCCATCTCGAACACCTGCTCGTAAGGCACTTCAGCCTCGGCCAGCAGCACGTTCATATGGCCTGGCATACGCCCGGCCACCGGGTGGATGGCGTACTTCACGGTGACACCGCGATGAGTCAGCTTCTCCGCCAGTTCCATCAGCGCATGCTGGGCACGGGCCACCGCCAGACCATAGCCCGGGACAATGATCACGGTGTCGGCGTTGGTCAGCAGGAAGGCGGCGTCATCGCTGGAGCCGGACTTCACCGGACGAGCTTCCTGAGCACCGGCAGGACCTGCCGCTTCAGCATCGCCACCAAAACCACCGAGGATCACGTTGAAGAACGAGCGGTTCATCGCCTTGCACATGATGTAGGAAAGAATCGCGCCCGAAGAGCCCACCAGGGAACCGGCGATAATCAGCATCGAGTTGTTCAGCGAGAAACCGATACCGGCCGCTGCCCAGCCCGAGTAGCTGTTGAGCATCGACACCACCACCGGCATATCGGCACCACCAATCGGGATGATGATCAGCACGCCAATCACGAAGGCCAGAGCCACCAGGATGGCAAAGGCGCTGACATCACCGGTAAAGGTGTAAACCAGGCCCAGGCCGAGGATCGCCAGGCCGATGGCCAGGTTCACCCAATGCTGGCCCTTGAACTGTACCGGTGCGCCCTGGAACAGGCGGAACTTGTACTTGCCCGACAGCTTGCCGAAGGCGATCACCGAACCGGAGAAGGTGATGGCACCGATGGCCGCGCCGAGGAACAGCTCCAGACGGTTACCCGCCGGGATCGGGTCGGCCATGCTGGCCACGATGCCGAGCGATTGCGGCTCAACCACCGCGGCAATGGCGATAAACACCGCCGCCAGGCCGATCATGCTGTGCATGAAGGCGACCAGCTCGGGCATCTTGGTCATTTCCACACGCTTGGCCATGACCGTACCGACCGTACCGCCGACCAGCAGGCCGACCAGCACGTAGCCGATACCGGCGGTGGCAATCTCGGCGCCCAGCTTGTAGACCAGGCCAACGGTGGTCAGCACGGCAATGCCCATGCCGACCATGCCGAACAGGTTACCGCGACGCGAGGTGGTCGGGTGCGACAAGCCCTTGAGCGCCTGGATAAAGCACACCGAGGCGACGAGGTAGAGAACAGTGATCAGGTTCATGCTCATGGTCAGTGCTTCTCCGCAGCCGCTTTCGGCGCTTTCTTCTTGAACATTTCCAGCATGCGCCGGGTGACCAGGAAGCCACCGAACACATTGACTGCGGCCAGTGCCACGGCCAGGGTGCCCATGGCCTTGCCCAGCGGGGTCACGGTCAGGGCAGCGGCCAGCATGGCGCCGACGATGACGATCGCGGAAATCGCGTTGGTCACCGCCATCAGCGGAGTGTGCAGGGCCGGGGTGACGTTCCACACCACGTGGTAACCCACGTAGATGGCCAGCACAAAGATGATCAGGTTGTAGATGCCGTCGGAAATCATATCCATCGGTAGTGCTCCCCTTAGCCGTTCTTGCGCACGACTTCGCCGGCATTGCACATCAGGCAGGCCGCGACGATGTCGTCTTCGAGATTGAGGTGGAACTTGCCTTCGCCGTCGATAACCAGCTTGAGGAAGTCCAGCAGATTGCGCGCGTACAGGGCCGAAGCGTCCGCCGGCACCATGGCCGCCAGGTTGCTGTGGCCGACCAGGGTCACGCCGTGCTTGATCACTACCTGATCCACTTCGGTCAGCGGGCAGTTGCCGCCCTGGGCTGCGGCCAGGTCGATAACCACCGAGCCGGGCTTCATCTCGGCGACGGTGGCCTCGTGCAGCAGGGTAGGCGCCTTGCGTCCCGGAATCAGGGCGGTGGTGATGACGATATCGGCCTGTTTGGCGCGCTCGTGCACGGCCTTGGCCTGGCGCTCCATCCACGACTGTGGCATCGGCCGGGCATAGCCGCCCACGCCCTGGGCGCACTCGCGCTCCTCATCGGTCTCGAACGGCACGTCGACGAACTTGGCGCCGAGCGACTCGATCTGCTCCTTCACCGCCGGACGCACGTCCGAGGCCTCGATTACCGCGCCCAGGCGCTTGGCCGTGGCGATGGCCTGCAGGCCGGCGACACCGGCACCGAGGATCAGCACGCGGGCGGCCTTCACCGTACCGGCAGCGGTCATCAGCATGGGCATAAAGCGCGGGTAGTGGTTGGCCGCCAGCATCACCGCCTTGTAGCCGGCGATGTTGGCCTGGGAGCTGAGCACGTCCAGGCTCTGCGCACGGGAGGTACGCGGCGCGGCCTCCAGGGCGAAGGCGGTCACGCCACGGGCACTCATGCGGGCGATGGTGGCGTTGCAGAAGGGGTTGAGCATGCCCACCAGTACCGCCCCGGCCTTCATATGGGCCAGCTCGGCCTCGGTCGGCGCCAGCACTTTCAATACCAGATCGGCACCAAAGGCTGCTGAGTCGTTGCCAATGGCCGCCCCCACGGCTTCATAGGCGCTGTCGGGAATGCTGGCGCTGACGCCGGCACCGCTTTGTACCGTGACCTGATGGCCTTGGCCGATCAGTTTCTTGACGGTTTCCGGCGTCGCGGCCACCCGCGTCTCGCCGGCATGAGTTTCGAGAGGAACACCGATGTGCACTTCAATTCTCCTGCGTGATCTTTTTGGTGAACCGGCGCACTACGGATGGCACGCGGGCATGGGGAGGATCAGCACAAATCCGGCACAAAACACCGGGGCGCGGCATTTTGCAGAGGAAGTTACGCGCCTTCAAGGCGTTATGGAGTAAAACCTTGCAGCAACTACAAGACACTTTTCGACCAGATATTCACAAAATGCCATCCAGGCCGTCTAGCTCAAGGCTTTCAGCGAGAATGGTCGAAGCGCGGCCGGGTTATTCCATTGCCAACGCAAATACAGCTCCATTAGAAGGATCGGTCTTGCTAGATCAGCATAGCCAACGCCGTGCATTCGGCTTGTCTCCGGCATTAACCGTGCAATAAATACAACACTTAGCACCGTGCTTAATTCCGCCAGAGGTAGCTTGGCACAATGCTGACTACGGGGTCAAAAAACACCCAGGAAGCCTTGATAAATGCGCCTAGCCAAACAACAGGCACTGCCATGCAGCTCCCGTCGATGGCCACAATGGCTGTTGCCTATTTCAAACCACTGGCCCGAGCATAAGTGTTCGCCTCAGCCACCAGCCAGTCGCGCAGGGCCTGCAGCGCCGCCGACTCCAGCTTGCGCTCGGGAATGATCAGGTAATAGGCCCTGTCACTGGGCTGGTTGTACGCAGAGGCCAGCACCAGCCGGCCTTCCTCCAGCTCGCGGCGGATCAGAAAGGGCGGAATCAGCGCCACACCCATTTCGTGCATGGCCGCCTGGGCCAGCATGGAGAACAGCTCGTAGCGCGGCCCAGCCATATCCCGGGCCACGTTCAGCCCCTGGGCATTGAACCACTGGCGCCAGGCATAGGGTCGGGTGCTCTGCTGCAACAGCGGCAGGCTGGCGATCTGCTCGGCACTCAGCCCCGTGGCGCCGCCGAGCAGGGCCGGGCTGCACACCGCCATGGGGTTCTCGCGCATCAACAGGTGCGAGCGGGTACCCGACCAGTCACCATCGCCGAAGTAGATAGCG
>JBFHPI010000119.1:0-8221 GCA_041592855.1 Pseudomonas sp. | reverse complement strand
GGCGGTCAGCCGGGTGGCCTTGGCGGCCCTGCCCGAGCCGGTGCGGCAGGCCAGCGCCGATACCCACCCTCCGCTGCAGCCGAGCAGCGGCCGGCCCTATAACCCGGTGGTTACTCTCAACGGCTGGACCTTGCCGTGGCGCATGAACAACGGGGTCAAGGAATTCCACCTGGTGGCCGAGCCGGTGGTGCGCGAGCTGGCACCCGGCTACAAGGCTCACCTGTGGGGCTACAACGGTCAGTCGCCGGGGCCGACTATCGAGGTGGTGGAGGGCGACCGGGTGCGTATCTTCGTCACCAACAAGCTGCCTGAGCACACCAGTATCCACTGGCACGGCCAGCGCCTGCCCAACGGCATGGATGGCGTGGCAGGCTTGAACCAGCCGGCCATTCCAGTCGGCAAAACCTTCGTTTACGAGTTCGTCGCCCGCCGCCCCGGTACCTTTATGTACCACCCCCATGCCGACGAGATGGTGCAGATGGCCATGGGCATGATGGGCTTCTGGGTCACCCACCCCAAGGAGCATCACCCGCTGATCAACGAGGTGGACCGCGACTTCTGCTTCCTGCTCAGCGCCTACGACATCGAGCCCGGCGCCTACACGCCGAAGATCATGCAGATGCTCGACTTCAACCTGTGGACCTTCAACAGCCGGGTGTTCCCCGGGATTGATCCGCTGGTGGTGCGGCACAATGATCGGGTGCGCCTGCGCGTGGGCAATCTGACCATGACCAACCACCCGATCCATGTGCATGGCCACGAGTTTGAGGTGACCGGCACCGATGGCGGCCCGACCCCGGTGGGCTCGCGCTGGCCGGAGGTGACTGCCGATGTGGCGGTGGGGCAGATGCGCCAGCTGGAGTTTCTTGCCGACGAGGAGGGCGACTGGGCCCTGCATTGTCACAAGAGCCATCACACCATGAACGCCATGGGCCACGATGTGCCGACCCTGGTGGGGGTGGACCACCGCGATATGACCCGGCGCATCAGCAAGCTGATCCCCGATTACATGGTGATGGGCGAGCGCGGCATGGCCGATATGGCCGAGATGCAGATGCCGCTGCCGGACAACACCGTGCCGATGATGACCGGCGATGGCCCTTTCGGCTCGGTTGAGATGGGCGGCATGTTCACCATCCTCAAGGTGCGCAAGGACCAGCCCGCAGGCGACTACCGTGACCCTGGCTGGTTCAAGCATCCGCCCGGTACTGTGGCCCGGGAGTGGACGGGGGCGTTGGCCGAGCCGGCGCGCAGCAATCAGGCTGGAGGGCAGTCCATGCCGCGCCAGGAGGTCCCCGCCGAAACCGTGGAAGTGCAGGTCCGTAAACCCACTGGCCATACCGGTCATTAACTGAGGAAGAGATTTTTATGCACAAGACATTGAGTCTGGCGCTGTTGCTGGCCCTGGCCGGTCCGGCCCATATCGCCCAGATCATGGCTCATGGCGAGGCCCAGAAAGAGGCCGGCCCAGTGCTCAAGGAGCAAACCGCCTGGGGCATTGCCGGCGATGCTGAGCAGGTCAGCCGTACCGTGGAAATCCGCATGAACGATCAGATGCGCTTCGTTCCTGATCATCTGGAAGTGCGCCTGGGAGAAACCCTGCGTCTGGTGCACCACAACGACGGCCAGATGATGCACGAGTTTGTCCTGGGCACTCAGAAGGAGCTGGATGAGCATGCCCAGCTGATGATCAAGTTCCCCGATATGGAGCATGACGCCCCCTATATGGCTCATGTCGGGCCGGGGCAGCGCGGGGAGATTATCTGGACCTTCAACCGTGCAGGTGAATTCGACTTTGCCTGCCTGATCGCCGGCCACTACCAGGCCGGTATGCGCGGCAAGGTCAGTGTTAGCGAAGAATGATTTGAGCAACCCAGCGCCGTGCATGTCTGAGTGTGTGCACGGCTTATCAAACGGCCCATTTATGGGCCGCCAGACAATGAGGAATAAGAGATGAAAAAGCTACTGATTGCCGGTCTGCTGGGCAGCTGCCTGAGCCTGGCGGTATACGCCAGTGATGAACATGCCGGCCACCACGGCGCGGTGCAGACTGAGGCGAGCATGAGTCAGGGTGAGGTGCGCAAGGTTGATATGGCAAGCGGCAAGGTCACCCTGCGCCACGGTCCTATTGCCAACCTGGGCATGCCGCCCATGACCATGGTCTTTACCGTCCAAGACAAGGGCCAGTTGGAAGGCCTGGCCGTGGGTGACAAGGTGCAGTTCAGTGCAGACAAGCAGGGTAGCCAGTATGTGGTGACCGAGCTTAAGGCCGCGGACTGACAAAGGACGCAAGGCCTCCCACTGCATGACCGGGTAGGCCTGAACCGGTGTTGTAGATGTGGCAGCGTGTAGGGTGCGCTGTGCGCACCGGCGATTCGCTCTGCAAGCCGGTGCGCGCGGCGCACCCTATGCCCCTCGGCCATCTCAAGCGGCGAAGCGCTGATCCAGATAGGCAATGATCGCCTTGGACTCATACAGCCAGGTGCTCTGGCCGTTTTCCTCGATGCGCAGGCAGGGCACCTTGATCTTGCCGCCTTGCTGTTCCAGCTCGCTGCGTGCCTGGGCGTCGTTCTTGGCGTCGCGCAGGGTCAGGGGCAGGTTGAGGCGGTGCAGGGTGCGGCGCACCTTGACGCAGAAGGGGCAGGCGTGGAACTGATACAGGGCCAGGCCGCTGGCGGCCTGCTCAACGGCCGCTTGCGCCTCTGCACTGCGCTTGAGTTTGCGCGGGCGGGTGATGAAGTCGATAAAGATGATCAGCTGGCCGAGGCCGATGCGCAGTGCCTTGATAAGCATCCGGGTTACCTTGGGGGCGTTAAGGGGAAGAAAGGGGGCGCAGCTTACCCGAGTTTGCCCGTCCTGGCCCAGGCTCTGGGTGAACGGCATAATCGACACCAGTGCCTTATATTCGGAAGTGGTGATGAAGCCTGAAGACTTGCTGTTACTGGTCAGCCGGGAAATGCCTTTTGGCAAGTACAAGGGGCATCTGATTGCCGATCTGCCGGGCCACTACCTCAACTGGTTCGCCCGCGAAGGTTTTCCCGCAGGTGAGATCGGCCGGCTGCTGGCCTTGATGCAGGAGATCGACCACAACGGCTTGTCGGGCCTGCTCGATCCGTTGCGCCGCAAACCGCGCGCGTCTCTGCGTGGGCGTTGAAGGGGGGGATCTGCTTGCGGCCTGGTAGCCCGGATGCAATCCGGGAAGGAAGTTGCTGGCGCAAGATTCCCCGGGTTTTATCCGGGCCATAGGCTCAATCGGGTTGCTATAAAAAAACCGGCGCAAGGCCGGTTTCTTTATGCTGAGCGCTTGATCAATTATTGACCAGGCTCAGAAACTCGCTGCGGGTGGCGGCGTTTTCGCGGAACTCGCCGAGCATCACCGAGGTGACCATGGAGGAGTTCTGCTTCTCCACCCCGCGCATCATCATGCACATATGCTGGGCTTCGATGACCACTGCGACACCTAGGGCGCCGGTGACCTGCTGAATGGCCTCGGCAATCTGTCGGCTGAGGTTTTCCTGGATCTGCAGGCGCCGGGCATACATATCGACGATGCGCGCGACTTTCGACAGGCCGAGCACCTTGCCGTTGGGGATATAGGCCACATGTGCCTTGCCGATAAAGGGCAGCAGATGATGCTCGCACAGTGAGTACAGCTCGATGTTCTTGACCAGCACCATCTCGCTGTTGTCGGAGCTGAACAGGGCGCCGTTGGTGACTTCTTCCAGCGTCTGCTGGTAACCGCGACACAGGTATTGCATGGCCTTGGCCGCACGCTTGGGGGTGTCGAGCAGGCCTTCGCGGGACACGTCCTCGCCGAGTTGGCCGAGAATCGCGGTGTAGTTCTGTTCCAGGGACATGGAAAATCTCGTTGCTGTCTCAAAGGGCGCAGGGTAGGGCGCAAGTCGGGGGCTGGCAAGTGCGCTGGCTGCCAGAAGCAGGGGCTTATTCGTCGCGTCCATCCATCATGGTGCGCTTGAGCAGTACATAGACCGCGCCGGTGCCGCCATGTTTGGCCAGGCAGGAGGTGAAGCCCAGCACCTGTGGATGCTGACGCAGCCAGGTGTTGACGTGGCTCTTGATCATCGGCTTGCGCCCATCCATACGCACCGCCTTGCCATGGGTGACGCGAACGCAGCGCACCTCCAGCTTGTTGGCCTCGGCGATAAACTCCCACAGGGTGTCGCGGGCCTTTTCCACGTTCATGCCGTGCAGGTCGAGGCTGCCCTCGAACGCGATCTGGCCGAGTTTGAGCTTGCGCATCTGGCTTTCCTGGATACCGTTGCCGGCCCAGTACAGGGCGTCTTCGGCGCCCACATCGATCACGAACTGATCCGACAGGCCGTCGACCTTGATCGACTCGACCCGCGCCGTTGCAGCCTGGCGCAGGGTTTCCAGACGGGCGCGGTTGGGCTTGGGTTTGCCGGTGTCGGCGCGGTCGTGCTTGATCGGTTTGACGCCGCGCAGTTCGGCTTGAAACAGGGAAAAATCGTCGTCTTGCATGTAGGCCTCCACGAAGGCCGGCAGTTTATCAGGGCGTGACTTTAATGACGCCTTTTCAGCAGATGGGGCGCCATGCTCAGCTCGTCGGGGCGCCGCAAGCGGCGCCGACACTGGCGCCAGCCCAGT
Source organism: Pseudomonas sp. (assembly GCA_041592855.1). Lineage (GTDB taxonomy): Bacteria > Pseudomonadota > Gammaproteobacteria > Pseudomonadales > Pseudomonadaceae > Aquipseudomonas. The sequence continues at coordinate 3,595 of JBFHPI010000119.1, read as the reverse complement.
ATGCCAAGGCCCAGCAGAGCCAGGCCGGCCGGTGCCAGGACGGCTGCGGCGCCTGTTGGCTCAGCGAGCGCGAGGGGGTTGTGCCACAGGCTGATGGCTGCGGTGAACAGGCTGGCCAGCCCCGCAAGCAGGCACATCAGGGCGAGGCAGGCGGCGAGGCACAAGGGCCAGCGTCTGGGGCTGCGGGGGCGCAGGCGACGGGCATCAAAATCATCGGACAGCTTCATGGGCTTTCCTCTGTCAGTACCAGCGCTATGACTGGTGCTCGCCCCAGGGGTTCCTTCCAGGCTGTGTAGTTGTGAGCGCAGGCGCGTTTTCAGATCAGCGCATTGGCGCCGCAGACCACCGCAGCGAAGTTGTCAGCCAGGGCGATCATTTCCGCTCTGTGCATCTCGGCGGCACTCAGCACTTGGCCGTCCAGGGTTGGCAGGTCGCGGGTGGCGCAGGCACTGTCAACCAGGGTGCAGCGGTAACCATAGTCCTTGGTGGCGCGAACCGTGGTGCTGATGCTGGAGTGGGTCATAAAGCCGCAGATGATCAGATCCAGGTGCCCCAGGGCTTGCAGGCGCTCATGCAGGTCGGTGCCGGAGAAGGCATTGGGCATGCGCTTCTCGACCACGATTTCCCCAGGCAGTGGCGCTGCTTCCGGCAGGTGCTGGCCGCGCGGGCTGCGTGGATCCAATGGGCCACCGGCAATGCCCAGGTGTTTGACGTGAACGATGGCGCTGCCCTGGGCACGCGCAGCAGCCAGCAACTTGGCAATTTCTTCCAGGGCGGGGGCCAGGCCGGGGAGCTGCAACACACCACTGCGGTATTCCTCTTGCGCGTCGATTACCACCAGCGTCGCATTGCCCAATTTGGCCGGGGCATGGCTACGGCCGGTGAGCGCGAGCAGAGTTTGCGGAATGGACATGGCAGGGAGGCTCCTTGGGCATGGGTGTGTGATGCCTCATTGTCCGCCTTGTGGACGCTGCTGTGAACCTCTGCGGCGGTTCTTGCGAGTGCCGCGACGGACGCGCAGAATCAATGGCACTCCGAAGGATGGAGCCCAGCCTGGCAAGGAGATGCCCAGTGAGCATGATTACGTTGCTGTCCGAACACTTCTGGTTGTTTTTCGCCGTGGCAGTGTCCATTGCCGTATTGCGCGAGCTGCATCTGAAACGCGATTAGCAGGCCCCGTGGCTAGACAGGGCCTGGCTGCTGTCGTGGCTGTCAGTACCAGCCCAGCACCTGGAACTGCAGATACCAGATTCCCAGCGAACCGAAGAAGTTGACCAGAATGGCCGGCAGAAACTTCAGGTGCACGGCGAAGCTGTAGCTCTTGTCCAGGCTCATGGCCATGATCCCGGCGGCCGAGCCGACCACCGTCAGCGAGCCACCGCTGCCCACCATCAGGGCATTCAGCGCCCACTGATCGAGGCCCAGCTGCGGGTTGGACATCAGCGCGGCGGCCTCCACCGGTACGTTATCCATCACCCCGGAGGCCACACCGAGCACCATGTTCACCAGGGTTGGGTCCATCACCTCGAACAGGCGGGAGATATAGGACAACCAGCCGACATGGTTGAGGCAGGCTACCGAGGTGATGATGCCGATAAAGAACAGCAGGGCGTTCCACTCCACCTTCTGCAGCTGGTCCTGCCAGGGCAGCTCGATACCACGGTGCATCAAAAGCCAGGCATACAGGGCGACGAAGCCCAGGGCGATGCCCACGGCGAATTCGATGCTGACCTTGAGGATCACGTTGCACAGCACCGCCCCGGTGACCGCCAGCAGGGCGACCAGGGCCAGGCCGGCACCGCCAGGCTTGAGTGCGGTTTCGCTGACATCCGCCTGCTTGATCAGGTCTTCGCCGTTGAGCTTGCGCAGGTAGAACAGGTGCAGGGTGGCGGCAAACAGCAGCCAGCCGATCAGGGCCGAGGGGATCAGCAGCAGCAGACCGGCCACACTGATCTTGCCGGCCAGCACCACCATCAGGCTGGTGGAGGTGCCGAGAAACCACACCCCGGTATTGGAGGCCACCACGATATTGCACAGGGCCACATGGGTGTAGCGCGGGTGGTTGGAGATGTTCTTCACCGTCTTGCCGAAGATCATCGCCGTGGTGATGTTGTTGAGAAAGGGTGAAAGCAGCGCCGACAGCGCGCCAGTGGCCCAGAACATGCCGCGGGCGCCCAGGCCCTTGCCCATCAGGTAACCGTTGAGGGCGGTGAACACGTTTCGCTCGTTGAGCAGCTCGACGATCATCCACATAAAGGCCATGAAGGCGATCAGGCCGAACAGTTCTTCCTTGGTTTCATCCTGGGCATGCAGGAAGTACTGGAAGCCATTGGGGTCGTAGAAAGCGTAGTGCACGCCGATCACGATTAGCCCGGACATCATAAACATCGCCGGCTTGAACTTATCCATTTCCAGCTGGGCTTCGAACACGATCATCGTCATGCCAATCAGGAATATCGCCAGCACGAGCAAGCCCGTGAGCGAGAAGGGATCTATGGTCATTTGAGGGGACTCGGAGGGAAGGGAGGGGGAAGGGTTAAAAATTCGTAACAAAGTATATTCCGGCCCTCAGGGCTTTGGCAGGGGTGTCCAGCCTTGGCCAGAACTTTATTTTTGCCCCGGCGGCTTGGGCTAGAATGCGCGCCATTCCCTTGCCTTCGGAGCCCCCGTCGTGACCGATGCCCCTGCCGCTATAAACACTCGCTTGCGCACCTTGCGCGACTACATCCGTTGGGCCGTCAGCCGTTTCCAGGCCGAGCAGCTGTTCTTCGGTCATGGCACCGACAATGCCTGGGACGAGGCCCGCCAGCTGGTGCTGGGGGCGCTGCATCTGCCTTATCAGATCAGCGACAGCTACCTGGATTGCCGCCTGGAAGACGATGAGCACGCGCATCTGCAAACGCTGCTACGCCAGCGCATCGAGGAGCGGGTACCCACCGCCTATCTGCTGGGTGAGGCCTGGTTCTGTGGGCTGCCTTTTGTGGTCGATGAGCGGGTGCTGGTGCCGCGCTCACCCATCGCCGAGTTGATCGAGCAACGCTTCCAGCCCTGGCTGGCGGTGGAACCGGCGCGCATTCTCGACTTGTGTACCGGCTCAGGCTGCATTGGCATTGCCTGCGCCTACGAGTTCCCCGAGGCCGAGGTGGTGCTGGGGGACCTGTCCTTCGAGGCGCTGGAAGTGGCCAATCAGAATATCGAGCGCCATGGCCTGGAGGAGCGGGTCTACACCGTGCAGGGTGATGGTTTCGATGGGCTGCCGGGCCAGCGGTTCGACCTGATCCTGTCCAACCCGCCCTATGTGGACGCCGAGGATTTTGCCGACATGCCGGCCGAGTACCAGCATGAACCGGCCATGGGTCTGGCCTGTGGCGAGGATGGCCTGGATCTGGTGCGGCGCATGCTGGCCGAGGCCGCTGATCACTTGACGGAAAAGGGTCTGCTGATCGTGGAAGTGGGCAATAGCCAGGTGCATGTGGAGGCGCTGTACCCGGAGGTGGACTTCACCTGGCTGGAGTTCGAGCACGGCGGCCATGGTGTGTTCCTGCTGGCGGCGGCCCAGTGCCGCGAGCATCAGGCGCTGTTTCGTGCGCGGGTG
>JBFHPI010000118.1:0-8281 GCA_041592855.1 Pseudomonas sp. | reverse complement strand
TGTATGCCTATCGGCGCATACCCAGTGAGCAGCTGAGCGACTATGCCGCCCTCTACGAGCAGCCCGCCGTAGCGCTGTTGCTGGACAGCAGCGTGGCCATCCTGCCCGAGCTTTTTGCCGCTCGCCGCGAGCTGTTGAGAAAATAATGGCCCGCATGCAAAGGGGCCTTTCGGCCCCTTTGCATCAGCGCTGTCTATCAGTGCAGCGGGTGAAACTGCGCGGCCAGTTCGCGCAGCGCCACTTCCGCCGCCAGCACCTTGTCCACCGCTTCGTTGGCCTTGTCGCGGCTGATGCCGAGGTTATCGAACAGGTTCTGCGGGATATCACCCTGGGGGCCGGCGCCGATGCCGCGATTGCGCAGCAGGCGCAGCGACAGGCAGACCAGATTGGGATAGACCGCATGGGGGCCGGCGTAGTCGGCGTCGTGCTGAAAACGCAGGGCGCTGGCCAGCTCTTCCGGCATATCCCAGTAACGCATCAGCCAGGCGCCGATCTGCTCGCGGGTGATGCCCAGCAGGTGTTGCTCGATATGGCTGTGGGTCAGGTGCGGATTGACCTCAAGGTGGCGACAGATCAGCGAGAAGTGCGGCGGGAAGACGTGGGCCAGGACCAGATAGCCGAAGTTGTGCAGCAGCCCGGCCAGGTAGGTCAGGCCGGTTTCCGGGCGCTGGGCGCGGGGAATGGCACGGGTCAGTCCTTCTATTACCGCGGCGCAGTAGATCGCCTGCTGCCAGTAGGGGGTGGCATGCTGCGGGTTGTCCCTGGGCAGACTCAGGGTTTTGCCCAGGGCCAGGCCCAGTGCTAGGTTGATCACCAGATCGAAGCCCAGCACGCGGACAATGGCATCCTCCACCGAGCGGATCTTGCCGGGTGCGGCATAGTAGGGCGAGGCGGCCCAGCTGACCACCTGGGCCGCCAGGGCCGGATCGGTTTCCACCACGCCGGTGATGTCGTCCACCGTGGCGTCGGGGTCGACCCGCAGTTTGATGATGCGTTGTGCGGTTTCCGGCAACGGCGGGATTTCGATGGTTTCTTCCAGGCGTTGCTGGATGCGCCGGGCGGTAAAGGCCTGCACCGCCTGGGTGATCTCGGCACGGTCGTCGTCGGGGCGATCCAGGTTCAGGCGGATATTGTCCAATGACTCGCCGAAGCGGGCGGCGCTGGCCTTGCTCAGCAGACGCTTGAAGTTTTCAGTGCTCAGCTCCAACAGCACGCCGGGGGTGCCGGACTCGATATACAGGCTGGGCACCTGCAGCAGGCGTTCGTCATACAGGCAGGGCGAGCTGGTCAGCGGCGGCAGCCCGGGCAGAAGCTTGAGGCTGTGTTTGCCGAGCATTCGCTCCAGGCGTTCAGGTTTGACCGCGGTGAGTTGGCGTCCGGTCAGTTCGGTCAGGCGTGCCAGATCCAGCAATTGGCTCTGCGGGAACAGCACCAGCAGGGCGCCGACGGCATCGTCGAGCAACACCGCTTGCAGACGCTGGATCGCTGGCAGCGACGAATGGTCAGGCTGTATGCGATAGCTGAGGCCGAGCTTTTCCAGCAGCTGCAGGATCACCGCGGGCGGCTGGGGCGCGGTGTCGGTGGCGTGGGCGAGTTCAGTCATGGCGATATCCGGATTGGGCAGCATTGGGGCAAGTATAAACAGCGGGTCTGTGGGTGACCGGTCGAGGCGACGGTTGCCCTGTGCACTGCATCACACTTGGCCATATTGTTGGCCGTGACGCAACCAGCGCTGCAGCAGCGGGCTGACATGCCCGGGCCAATGCTCCAGCAGGGCGCCGGCGGCATCGCGCACGGCGGGCAGCAGGTCGGCATCGCGCATCAGGTCGGCCACCTTGAACTGCAGCAGGCCGGTCTGGCGGATGCCAAGCATTTCCCCCGGCCCCCTCAGTTCAAGGTCCTTCTCGGCAATCACAAAGCCGTCGCAGGTTTCGCGCATGATGCCCAGGCGTTCGCGGCCCAGTTGCGACAGCGGCGGGTGATAGAGCAGCACGCAATGGCTGGCCGCACTGCCGCGGCCAACCCGGCCGCGCAGCTGGTGCAGCTGGGCCAGGCCCAGGCGCTCGGGGTTCTCGATAATCATCAGGCTGGCGTTGGGTACGTCCACGCCGACCTCGATCACCGTGGTGGCCACCAGCAGCTGCAGCTCACCGCGCTTGAACGCATCCATGACTGCGGCCTTTTCCGCCGGTTTCATGCGTCCGTGGATCAGGCCCACTCGCAGCTCGCCGAGGGCGCTGGATAGCTCCTCGAAGCTGGTTTCGGCGGCCTGGCAGGTGAGCTCCTCTGACTCCTCGATCAGGGTACAGACCCAGTAGGCCTGGCGCCCCTCTCGGCAGGCGGCGCGTACCCGCTCGATCACTTCGACGCGGCGACTGTCGGCGATCACCAGGGTGTTGACCGGGGTGCGTCCGGGCGGCAGCTCATCGAGGATCGAGGTGTCCAGATCGGCATAGGCGCTCATGGCCAGCGTCCTGGGTATGGGGGTGGCGGTCATGATCAGCTGATGTGGGCAGAGGCGGCCGTCGATGCCCTTCTGCCGCAGGGCCAGGCGCTGCTGCACGCCGAAGCGGTGCTGCTCGTCGATAATCACCAGGGCCAGCCGGGCGAACTTCACTTCGTCCTGAAACAGCGCATGGGTGCCCACCACCATCGGACAGCCAGCGGCAATCTGCTCCAGAGCGTTGGCGCGGGCCTTGCCCTTGAGCTTGCCGGCCAGCCAGGCCACCTCGATGCCGAGCGGCGCCAGCCATTTGCTGAAGTTGAGGAAGTGCTGCTCGGCGAGAATCTCGGTGGGGGCCATCAGCGCCACCTGATAACCGGCTTCCAAGGCCTGCAGCGCGGCGAAGGCGGCGACCACCGTCTTGCCCGCCCCCACATCGCCCTGCACCAGGCGCAGCATGGGTTCGCCCTGGGCCAGGTCGTAGGCGATCTCGGCGCCGACCCGTCGCTGGGCGCCGGTGGGGCTGAAACCCAGGTTATGCAGAAACTGCTGCGGCAGGGTCTGTGCCTTGGGCAAGGCGGGTGCCGCCTGGGTGCGGATCTGCTCGCGCAGGCGCTGCAGCGACAGCTGGTGGGTCAGCAGCTCCTCGAAGGCCAGGCGTTGCTGGGCCCAGTGGCGGCCTTCGGCCAGCTCGCTCAGGTCGGCATCCGGCGGTGGCCGGTGCAGGTAGCGGATGGCCTGGTCGAGGGCGCCGAGCTGGTAGTCACGGGCCAGTTCCGCCGGCAGCCAGTCCGGCAGGCTGTGCGGGCCGAGGCGCGCCAGGGCCTGTTCGCTCAGGGCGCGCAGGCGCTGCTGGGTGAGGCCTTCGGTGGTCGGGTAGATGGGGGTCAGGCACTGCTCCACGGCAATCGGTTCGCTGCCGGCCAGGGCGCGGTATTCCGGGTGGTAGATCTCCAGGCCCGAGGAGCCGGGTCGCACTTCGCCGTAGCAGCGCAGCTGGGTGCCGCGCTTGAGGCCTTCCTTCTGTGCCTGGCTGAAATGGTAGAAACGCAGGGAGAGGGTGCCGCTGCCGTCCTGCAGCCGAACCAGCAGGCTGCGCCGGCGGCCCATCACCACATCGGCGCCGGCCACCACGCCTTCCACCACCGCGTCCTGGCCGGGGCGCAGGGCGCCGATGGGGGTGATGCGGGTGCGATCCTGGTAGCGCAGCGGCAGGTGGAACAGCAGATCCTGCAGGTTTTCCAGGCCGACCTTGGCCAGCTTCTCGGCCAGGGCCGCGCCCACGCCCTTGAGCGCGGTGACCGGTACCGCTGCCAGTTCGTTCACCCCGGGCCTCAGGCGCTCTTGGCCTGTGGCTTGGCCACCGAACACAGGCGGATGGAGTCGGTCAGCACTTCGATGGCCTTGGGCCGCGGGAAACTGGCGCGCCAGGCGATGGCCACGGTGCGAAATGGTGCGGGGGCGCTCAGGGGGCGGATCTCGATCACGCCGGGGGCGTAGTGATGGCTGTCCACGGCGGAGAAGGGCAGGATCGATACACCCAGGCCCGAGGCCACCATATGACGGATGGTTTCCAGGGAACTGGATTCCACCGTGGTGTGTTTGGCGTTGTCTTCGCCGCCCTTGCGCAGGCTGGGGCAGGCCTCCAGCACCTGATCACGGAAGCAGTGGCCCTCGCCCAGCAGCAGCAGACTCTTGTCGTTGAGCAGCTTGCTGTCGATGCTCTCCAGCGCGGCCCAGGGATGGCCTGCGGGGAGCAGGGCATAAAAGGATTCGTCGTACAGCGGTTTGGTCAGAACGTCGGCTTCATGGAACGGCAGGGCGATGATAATGGCGTCGAGTTCGCCATTGCGCAGCTTGTCGCGCAGCACATGGGTGAAGTTTTCCTCGATATACAGCGGCATGTCCGGGGCGACCCGGTGCAGTTGTGGGATCAGGTGGGGGAACAGGTATGGCCCGACCGTATAGATGGCGCCGATCTTCAGCGGTGCGGTCATCTGGTTCTTGCCGGCCTGGGCCAGTTCGCGAATGCTCTGGGCCTGCTCCAGCACCTTCTGCGCCTGGGTGACGATGCCCTCGCCGACCGGGGTCAGGCGTACGGCGCTTTTGCTGCGCTCGAAGATCAGCACGCCCAGTTCGTCTTCCAGCTTTTTCACCCCCACCGACAGGGTCGGTTGACTGACATGGCAACGCTCTGCGGCACGGCCGAAGTGCTGTTCCTGGGCCAGGGTGACGATATAGCGCAGTTCGGTGAGGGTCATAGTGTTTATCCATTGATTTGCCGCTAAGCATAGCCTTTGTATTGCGATAGACCAACCGCGCTACACTCAGGCTTTGGTCTGGGGAGGGGATGGATGAACGCTTCGCTATTGATCGCCGGTTGTGGTGATGTGGGCACGCGTCTGGGCCTGCGATTGGCGGCTGAGGGTTGGCAGGTGTATGGCATGCGCCGCTCGGTGGCGCAGCTGCCTGGCGCGATCCTGCCCGTGGCCGGTGATCTGCATGCCGACCCCTGTCCGTTGGCCTGGCCGAGCGGCCAGCTCGACTATCTGGTGTATTGCGCGGCTGCTACCGACCACGATGAGGCCGGCTACCGCGCCGCCTATGTCGAGGGGCTGGGCCGGGTGCTGGGTTGGCTCCGCGAGCACGGTCAGCGGCCCAGGCGCCTGCTGTTTGTTTCCAGCACCGGGGTATATGGCCAGCAGGGCGGGGAGTGGGTCGATGAGGACTCGCCGGCCGAGGCCGAGGGCTACTCCGGGCGGGTGATGCGTGAGGCCGAGCAACTGGCGCTGGGTTGCGGCCTGCCGGCCACCTGCGTGCGCCTGAGTGGCCTCTACGGACCGGGGCGCGAGTGGCTGCTGGGTCAGGTGCGCCAGGGTTATCGGGTGGCCAGCGAGCCGCCGTTGTATGGCAATCGCATCCATGTGGACGATGCCGCCGGCCTGCTGGCCTTTCTGCTGCAGGCCGATCAGCGCGGAGTGGCCCTGGCCGACTGCTACCTGGGCGTGGACGATACGCCGGCCCCCCTGCACGAGGTGGTGGCCTGGCTGCGCGAACAGCTGGGGGTGAGCCACTGGAGCGACACGGCCCAGGTGCGTCGTGCCGGCAGCAAGCGCTGCAGCAATGCGCGTGCCCGCGCCCTGGGTTGGGCGCCGCAGTACCCGAGCTACCGTGAGGGATACCAGGCAATTCTGGGCGCCGCCGGTCTGTAACCTTCGCATAGCGTATGCATCGGTTACCCGCTGCCTAGCGTTTGCTTAGGCGCCAGTGCAGGGGGCCCTTGTGGTAATCCGGCATTTCGTCGATGGCGGCGCGGTTGAGCGCCTGGTAGATGCGTAGCTGGCCGCCTTCGCGCTCGAACAGCCAGCTCTGCCCCTGTTCGCCCAGCTGCAGCCACAGGCTGTCGTGTTCGCCGCTCATGGCGGCGCAGTCGCCGGCCAGGCACAGGGCATAGCGTTCGGCGCCGGGCAGGCCCTGCAGGCTGCCGTCAGCCTGGAACAGCACCAGCCCGCCCTGACCCAATCCCTCTTCGATCAGCCAGGTGCCGCCCAGGTAGGCCCGGTAAAGCGCCTGCTCGAACAGGCTGCCGGGCACTGCCAGGGTCGTGCGCTCGGCCCGGATAAAGCGCTGCTCCGGCCAGGTATCGCCAGCGCGCTGCACCAGTTCGCCACGCTGCAGTTGCAGTTGCTCCTCGAAGTCACCGTAGAACTGCACGCTGAAGGCACCATCAGCCTGGCGACCAAGCTGACCTTCGGCCCGCTCGAAGCCATTGCTGAAGCGGGCGCGCTGGCGGGCCGTGTCGATCTGCCATTCCAGATTGGGGCCATAGGCCAGCAGGGCTTCGCGCAGGCTGTCGTGCTGCAGGGCAGCATCGATGGCGGCCTGGTTGATCCAGGTACCGTTCAGGTCGATGGGGGCGTTGCTGGCGCAGCCGCTTAGCAGGACGCTACTTAGCAGCAGAGGGAGTAAACGCATGGTGATCTCCATGCTTGGAACCGCTGAAAAACTACCTACGTTGCCGCTGCTGCGTTAAAAACAGGCTCCGACTGCTCATTTACAACTCGTAAACTCCGCGTCTTCGCCTGTTTTTGCCTTGCATCGGCTGCCTCGCCTAGGTTTATCAGCGGTTCCCTTGAAAAGGAGGGCGGGGCGGTGCGCCCCGCCGCTGGGGCTTATTCCAGTACCAGAATAGCGTCCATTTCCACCTGCGAGCCGCGCGGCAGGGCGGCGACGCCGATGGCGGCGCGGGCCGGGTAGGGCTGCTCGAAGTAGCGGCCCATGATCTCGTTGACCTTGGCGAAATGGCTCAGATCCGTCAGGAAAATATTCAGTTTGACGATGTCCTTGAACGAGCCGCCAGCGGCTTCGGCCACGGCCTTGAGGTTTTCAAAGACTTGTACGGTCTGGGCTTCGAAGCCTTCCACCAGCTCCATGGTCTTGGGGTCCAGGGGGATCTGCCCGGACATATACACGGTGTTGCCGGCCTTGATCGCCTGGGAGTAGGTGCCAATGGCGGCGGGGGCCTGGTCGCTGGTGATAACGGTCTTGCTCATTATGGTCTCCTGGTGAGGGTAGGCGTGGGCTTGAGCCCATCATGGAAAAGCAGGGGGGTCGCGTTCAGGCGCGCACCCGATGGATATGGATAACGCCCTTGAGGGCGCGCAGTTTGCGGATGACTCGGGCCAGATGGACGCGGTCGTGCACGCTGACCACCAGCTGCACCACGCTGATGCGGCCGTCGCGCTCATCCATGCTGATCTTCTCGATATTGCCGTCGGCGGCGTTGACGCTGCTGGCCAGCAGGGCGATCAGGCCGCGCTGGTGTTCCAGTTCGACGCGCAGCTCGACATTGAATTCGCCGGTGACGTCCTTGGCCCAGGACAGCTGGATGCATTTCTCCGGGTTGTGCCGGATTTCGCCGATGTTCTTGCAGTTTTCCAGGTGCACGACCATGCCTTTGCCGGCCGACAGGTGGCCGACGATGGGGTCTCCTGGGATCGGGGTGCAGCACTTGGCATAGCTCAACACCAGGCCTTCGGTGCCGCGAATGGCCAGCGGGCCCTCGCTGCTGGGGCGTTCGTCGCTGCTATCGGTCAGCAGGCGGCGGGCCACCACATAGGCCATGCGGTTGCCCAGGCCGATATCTTCCAGCAGGTCCTCGATCACCTCCAGGCGGTATTCGGCCAGGGTGGCCTGGATGCGCTCGGCGCCGATTTTGTCCAGGTGGCTGTCGAAGCCGGTCAGCACCTTGTTCAGCAGGCGCTCGCCAAGGCTGATGGATTCCGAGCGGCGCTGCTGCTTGAGGGCGTGGCGGATATGGGTGCGTGCCTTGCCGGTAACCACGAAGTTGAGCCAGGCCGGGTTGGGGCGCGCGCCGGGGGCGCTGACGATTTCCACGGTGGAGCCACTCTGCAGCGGTTCGGACAGCGGTGCCAGGCGGCGGTTGATGCGGCAGGCGATGCAGGTGTTGCCCACGTCGGTGTGCACCGCATAGGCGAAATCCACTGCGGTGGAGCCTTTGGGCAGCTCCATGATGCGGCCCTTGGGCGTGAACACATAGACCTCGTCGGGGAACAGGTCGATCTTCACGCTCTCGATAAATTCCAGCGAGTTGCCGGCGCGCTGCTGCATCTCCAGCACGCCCTTGACCCACTGCCGCGCCCGGGCGTGGCTGCCCTTGGGCTGGTCTTCCTCGTTGGACTTGTACAGCCAGTGGGTGGCGATGCCGTTGTTGGCCAGCTCTTCCATCTCGCGGGTGCGGATCTGGATCTCGATGGGTACGCCATGCATGCCGAACAGGGTGGTGTGCAGCGACTGGTAGCCGTTGGCCTTGGGAAT
>JBFHPI010000117.1:0-8287 GCA_041592855.1 Pseudomonas sp. | reverse complement strand
GCCCACACCGGCCAAACCGGATTGATCCGCCCTCTGTAGGGATTATTGCCCCTCTACTTCGGAACCGATGGCATCCCAGGCGCTCTTGATTTGCTCCAGCAACTGATGAACCTCATCCAGAGGGCGCGGGTTGTCATCGAGCGCCACCCCCGCCAAGCGACGGGTCATATAGTCGTAGAGCGCATCGAGGTTTTCCGCAATCTCCCCACCCTGCGACTTGTCCAGACTGTCCTGCAGGACACCCAGAATAGTCACGGTGGAACCCACCGCCTGGCCCCGAGCTTCTTTGTCACCGGCATTCACTGCCGCAACGGCAAGATCGACCTGCTCAATAGCCTTTTGCAACAGCAGTTGAACGGCACGGTAAGGGCTGAGCGCTGGTGCTTCAGAACCCGACACAGACTGAGTCATATGACTTTCTCACTTTTTCTGGGAAACAAAACCGGGCAGGCTGGCAAGCTGGCCAGCGAGGCTTTCACTGGTCTTTTTCAACTGGCCGACCAGTTGATCCATGGCATTGTATTGATTGTAGAGGCGCTCCTCGACCTTGGCGATGCGCAGGTCCAACGCCGTACGCTGCTTATCTACGCCACTGAGAGTGGTTTCCAGGCCGCGCCGCCGTTCATCGAGAATACCACCGGTACTGGAAAATGGCTGAACCACACGCTGAAGGCGCCCTACGACACCATCAGGCCCAGCCAGAAAATTGGCAACAGCCTGAAAGTCACGATCCATGGCCTTGTTCAGCGTACTTTCATTGAAACTCAAAGTGCCATCCTTGTTGCTCGAAACTCCAAGCTCGGCCAGTGAGCGAATATCCATGGACTCACCCAGCACTGCAAACTCACGCCGCATCCCCCCCAGCAGGTTACGCACAGAGGAATCACCCAACAGAGGCCCGGCTACCGGAGTCTTGCCCTCCCCGACCTTGACATAGGCGGTGAGCTGGTTGGTCGACTGCACCAACTTGTTGTAGCTTTCGACAAACCGTTGAATATTGGCCCGAACCCCTGAGCGATCATTGGATACGGCGATATCAATGGTTGTGCCCGCAGCCAGATCTGCCGCAGACTGAACACCACTGAGCGTGAACGTCAGCCCTTCGACTGCGGTCGAGATACTGTTCGTTTCACTGACCTGCTGCAGCCCATCAATGGTAAAGCGGGCCGACTTGGCGCGAATCATCAAACCCGGGTCACCTGCCGCAATATTGGGCTGTGGGAAACCCTCACCACTGTAACTTCCAGCCAAGGCGGACAACACGTCAGTGGCCGCAGGCTGACTGGCACTGAGGTAGTCGGCACCATAGGGATAGCCAGCGCCGAGGTCAGCCCCGACCACGGTGACGGCTTCGCCATTGGCCGAGCTGATCACCAGGCGATCGCCTGTAGGCGTATTTTCTACAGTAGCGGAGAAATTACCTGCAGCGTTGTTGATCTTGTCACGCAGCAGTATCAGCGTATCGGCGTCGTCAACATTGATATCAAGACTCTGGGCGCCGGCAGAAATATTGAGGGTCCCCTGACGAAACTCATCCCCGACCTGCGGGTCCAGGGTAGGCAACGCCAAAGTCGAGGGTTGGGCGGTATATGCCACGCTGAGCGGAGCCTCAAAGGGCGCGGACAAAACCAGCCGCTCGCCCGTTCCGGTATCCTCGATGCTGGCACTGATGCCCTGGCTGGCCCCTGCCGCACTGATGGCATCTCTCACTTGTGCGAGTGTACTGCCTACCGGCAAGGTGACATTGAAACTGGAGCCTCCGGCATTGACCGCCAGTTGGCCAGCATTGAAGGAAGCACCATAGGCCAGTTCAGGAAGGTTGAAATTTTGCGAGTTTGCGAAGACCTGATTGAGCAAGGAGTTGTTGCCCAGGGTCACGCCGTCCTCACTGGCGGTTACCCTCACATCATTGCCGGCGCCTGATTTACTTGAGGTGACCACCAAACGGCTGCCGCTGACATCCGTAACAATACTGGCACTGAAGCCCTGGGCAGAACCCTGCTGATTAATCTGGTCACGAATGTCAGCCAGCGTGTTCTTACCGGCCGTAACGGCCACATCCAGGGTGTTCGATCCGGCCGTAAGCGTAAGCGTACCACTGTTAAAAGTAGCCGCATTACCACCACTGACCGAGCGCAACGCCAGCTTGCTACCACCGGCCAGTTGCTCGACCTGCAAACTGAACCGCGAACCCACCAGGGACTTGGCAGCTTCGGCATTGGCCGCAACGGCACTGACTACAGACGAGTTGGTCGAGGAAACAGACTGACGATCAAAGGACGAAAGCTTGTTCATGGCACTGAGCGCCGAAGACAACTCACTCGCAGCCGAGCGCAAGGTGCCAATGGCGGAGATGCGAGTAGTGGTGCTTTTTTCAAGTCGGTCCAGTTGAGCCAACTTGGGCGCACGCTCGGCATTGACCAGAGCATTCACGATGCTCGCAATGTCAATACCAGAACCTATTCCGGATACCCTCGTCATCTTGTACCTCGTCAGAAAAATGACACTTGCTTCCCATACACTGATGGCCAGCAAGGGTCGTGCCAATAACAACTTATGCTTCTGCGCTAAACAACTTGCTGCGCACCGCATCCAGGTTTTCGGCAATCTGCAGGGCTTCTTCGGAGGGGATCTGCCGAATCAGGTCGCCAGACTGGAGGTCGGTCACCTTGATCACCAGTTTCCCACTGCCATCGTCAACCCGGAAATTGATATCGCGCCGGATAGACTGAGCAAACTCCTGAAGCACAACAGCCGCTTGTTCGACCCGATCACGATCCACGGGCTGAGCAGCAGCTGGAGGGTTTTCGACACGGGGAGCGACAACCGGATCAGGCTTGGCCGTCAACTCCGTAGAAGCTGAACGACTTGGGGTGACTACCGGAACGTCCACCGGCATCTGAGTAGAGCCGATATTCATATACCATTCCTCCCTAACGGGGCGGGGAAGGGCCAAGCCCTTCCCCGCAGTGTAGCGCCTTGCCTAGGTTTACCCAAGCAGACTGAGGACAGACTGCGGCAACTGGTTAGCCTGGGCGAGAATCGCCGTACCGGCCTGCTGCAGAATCTGGTTCTTGGTCAGCTCGGAAGTCTCCGCCGCAAAGTCCGTGTCACGAATCCGGCTACGGGCTGCCGAAGCATTCTCTGCGATATTTTGCAGGTTGGCGATGGTATTTTCGAAGCGGTTCTGCACCGCACCCAGATCGGCACGCTGACTGTCAATGTTGCTCAAGGCGCCGTTGATGATACCCAGTGCGTCCTGAGCACCATAAGCACTGCTCAGATCAATGGTATTGACCGCGTCTAGCACACTGAAGGTAGCGGTCGCTCCACTGAAGGTAGCCGAACCAGATACCGGACCACCCACACCACTCATGCGTGTCGAGAAGACATCAGCCGACTCAAAACGCAGATCACCGTCGACACGCGCCCCACCGCCACTGGCAAGAGCCGTACCGGAACCGTAAGCGGTCTGCCCGGTAAAGTCGTAACCAGTCACACTCATGGTGCCGGTCGTGATACTCAGATTGCCAAATACAATCGCTTTACCATTGGCCTGTACCAGCTCGACCTCCGCTCCCTTGGAAATCGCCGATATTCCGGTTTTCCCGCTTTCCTTGTTAATCGCATCGGCCAGCGCGGAAAGATCCTGTACATCCGAGATACCGACCGAAATGGTGACAAGGTCAGACTCTTTGGCTCGACTGTCAGCCGCTAGCAACTTGAAGGACACGTTGTTGCTCGCACCACTTGCTGCAGCAGTGAAGCCACCGATACGGGCAACAGTTCGAGCCTGAGCAGTAACGCCGGTCTGGTCGGATTTGTTATTTATCGATGCCGCTACCTCGCTGGTCGCAGCACCAGCCCCCCATTGAACCTGGACCTCGCCCTGAGACAGCTTGGAATCGATAAAGATACCGCCGCTGGCGCCAGTAACTGCCCCGCTACCCCAGTAACTACCGGAGGTCGCCGCATCAAAAACACCTGCGGAGGTTACAAACGAAGCGCTGCTAAGACCAGAAAATGCGTTGTAGCCAGAGGTCTTGTCTGTGGTTACCCGATTGACACCAATACGGTCAGTGGCAGCAGAACCGATAGACACATTGATGGTTTCAAAAGCCTGGGCCCCCACCTGGAAGCTTTGCGAGCCAAAGGTGCCATCGAGGATCTTGCGCCCGCCAAAGCTGGTGGTCTCGGCAATACGCTGCAGCTCCTGCTGCAGCTGATTGACTTCACCTTGCAGAGCGGCTCGCTCGCTGGGGCCGTTAGAGCCATTGGCCGCCTGCAGGGCCAGATCACGCATACGCTGCAGGATACCGGTAGACTGCTGCAGCGCACCTTCAGCGGTCTGCGCCAGGGAGATACCGTCGTTGGAGTTGCGCACCGCCACGTTCAAGCCATTGATCTGGCTGGTCAGACGGTTGGAAATCTGCAGACCGGCCGCATCATCCTTGGCGCTATTGATTCGAAAGCCCGTCGAAAGGCGCTGCAGGGAGACATCCAGCGCCTTGGACGAATTGCCGAGGTTACGCTGCGCATTGAGGGATGCAACGTTTGTGTTGACTGTCAGGGCCATGGTGTATGCCTCCAGGTGCCTTGTGTGATTGCCTGAGCGTGCGAACCAGGGGCTACTCAGGCCTCGTGGAAATTCGCATTCAATCTAGCTATCGGCCACACACTGGAAAGCTTTAAGGGCCAAGGTGTAAAAAAATCACCCTTATCGCAGATACCCCACGCTGCAAAATCGAGTCCTCCACATTACTAAAAGGCGAAACACCGCAACCAACATGCCTCACAGTAAAGCATCCTGGATGAGCTACTGCACCCAGGCAGCAGAGGCTAATGGGTTAACCTGATTACCCTCGCAGTCGCTGACGTCGATCACGACGGAGGAGTTAATCGCCTCGGTTGACTGCGCACGCAGCAACTCTCAGGGTAGCCAAGCCGCTCGCCACTGCTGCACATTCTCTCCAGTGAGCATCCAATCCTGACGAACCCGCACCTGCAGCTCATCGCCCATTCTGGCCGTGGCATCCAGATCATTGATATGCATGCGAATAGCCTCAACCCAATCCTTGTAACGATTCTTCACTCGCGTCACAGGCAGGTCGCACTGATAAGGGGTGAGGTCGCTGCAGACCACCGGAAAACCACAGATGCCATATTCCAGAAGGCGCAAATTACTCTTGCACAGGTTGAACTGATTATCCTCGATGGGCGCCAAGGCCAAATCCAGATCGAGCGAGGCCAGCATTTGCGGATACAGGTCAATATCGACCCCGGCATGCACTTCCTGCACATAGGGGCGGATCTTATCCGGGCACATACCAAAGAATACCCATTCCACTTCATTGACCAACGCCTTGACCACATCGGCAATCAATTCCAGGTCACCGGTATGGCTGACGCCACCGGCCCAGCCTACACGGGGCTTACGAGCACGACGGCGGACACTGTTAAGATCCGACCACCAATCTAGTGGCAGACGGTTCTCAATAACCCGAATATCGTCATGCAGGCCGCTAAATGCATCGGCCAGGGCCTCCGTAGAGACCACGAAACGGTCAACATAGCCCAAGCCACGACGCAGCGCCTTCATCGCATCCTTAGGCATGTCCTTGCGGTGCACGCTCTTGAGCGGCAGGTTGGGCAGGTAGTCATCGAGCTCATAGACCTTGAAGGCTTTGGTCAACAGTTTGATACGGCGCATGGCCTCCAACCGCACTTCGCTGATCTGGCGCTGCAGCACGATTACATCTGGCTGATAACGCTCCAGATCAGCCACATGCAGCAAGCCCGGCGATAACATCCCTTCAACATGCCCCTCCCGCTGTAAGGCCGCAAAGGGCTTGATCACCCGGTAGTTACCGCAACCGTAGGGGTCCGCCGGGTGCCCAAGCACCACGGGCAGTGGGCGCCAGGTGAGAGGTCGCCAGGTCAAGTTAAGATCCGACTCCAGCTCGAAACCCCTCGCATTAAGGGAGAAATTGGCGTTGTAGGCCGGATCGCGTCCGATCAAGGGCTGCCAGCGCTGGAACATAACATCCTCAGCAGCACGGCGCAGCTTGAGCTCTTTTTCGCCCAACTCGCGGCGCCCTACCTGGGCGTCCTTGAGCAAAATGGCATGGGGGGTCCAGACCGTCAGGTAACCCTGCTCGCGGGCCTTGAGACACAGATCCACATCGGCCAGATCATCCTGGGTCAAACTCTCATCCAGCCCACCGACCTCCAAGTACACCGACTTACGGATCATCAGGCACTCACCCGATACCGCGCTGTAGTTCTGATCGACCTGCAACCGGTGCATATAACCGGTAGATTCCAGCGTTGCATCGACGAAGGGACTGTCAGCCACGCCATGCAGCCCCAAGAGCAAACCGGCGCTGTGAACATGGCCATTGGGGTACAGCAATTTACCGCCAACCACGCCCACTTCACTGCGCTGGGCATGGTTGAGCAGGGCTTCCAGCCAGTCCTCGCGAACAGCAGCGGTGTCCTCGGCCAACAGCAGCAAGTACTCGCCACGACAGGCCTCAACAACCTGATTCAGCGCCTTGGCTCGGTTCATACCCGCAGGCGCTCGGCACACCCTAAGTTGCGCCTCGCCCATTGTTTCAATGGCGCTGACCCAGGTCTTGGCCTCGGCCGAGGCATCCGGGCGTTCAAGCAGGATAATCTCGAACTGCTGATGGCGGGTTTTCTCCAACAGACTCTCCACGCAGCGCTGCAGCAAATGCGCCTGGGCTCCGGCCCAGATCACGATAGAGACCGGAATATCCTGCACCGGACCATAGTCGATGCTGAAAATTCCGGGCAGCACCGAGCGTACCGCAGCAGGATAGCCACGACGCTGCAGATGCCGCTCGATCAAGGCAAGTTCCTGTACATTATCCGAGGGCGTTGAAGCTGCACGGATCAACAGCGGCTCGTCGACATGCGCCAGGCCGTTAAGCCCGTCCTGTTCCACCAGGCGCAGAATCATGTCGAGTTCGATGGCTTGGCCATACTGGCTGTCAAAACCGCCCATCTGGACCAACAGATCACGCCGGAACAGCCAGTTACGCGCAATGCTGCTGGGGAAGCTCAGTAGCATGTCCAGATTGAAGGCCGGACGGAACAAGCCCCCCAGCTCACCCTCAGGGTTACGTTGCAGTTCATCGCCGTATACGGCCCGGCACTCTGGCGAACCGGTCAACTCCAGCGCAGCAATCATCAGGCCGCTCTGGGTAAACTCAACGCCGGCTTCGGCCAGCATCACCCACTGCACATCGAGCTCACTGACAACCTGGTTGACCACCGCCACATACTGATCGGCCTCGATACGCATAAAATGCAGCTTGCCACCGGGAGAGGTGGCAGGCACATCAGCCACACTGAGCACGACCATCTGCAGACTGGCATAGAGATTTTGCTCAAGACCAAGACTCTTGATAGTGCTCATCACCGCAGCCGTGTCACCCTGGACGTCAACGATGATGATGGCCAGGCGTGGCCCGCCTTCACGCACCGCCAGGTAATCGCTTATCAGCTTGTTCTGCTGCTCAGTCGGCAGACGGTGCTTGAGCCAGGCGTCCATGGCCGTGATGGACTCGAGCTGAGTATCCTGTTCAAGGGCCTGATCAACCTCCGAGGCATCGGCAAATACATGCCCCTTCTTGTCCAGCAGCATCTTTTTCGCCCGGGCAAACTCCATGTCCTTGCTGGCCAGGGCTTGCTGCATGCGCACCCGCTCGGCATCTACACCACAGATAAACGCCAGGGTATGATCAAGATCGCTTAGCCAGGCATGCAAGGATTCAACCTGTTCAGCGGTTGCCGGCAGCTGCGCCTGGACGACCAGCTGCCGCAGCAACTGATAGAGCCCGGCAATATGGCGACTGGGAATAGGCTCAGCCTGGAGATCGGCTAGGGTGTAACGGGAATGGCGCAACGCGTCACTGAGAAACTCTTCCTTATATTCGCGAAACACCTCGCCCTGCAGCTCGCAGGGCAAGCCAAGCCCATCGGCCACCCGCTGCAATTGCGGCCCGGCATCCTCCATCAAGTCATCGTATTCAACAAATACACGCTTGGCATTCTGGGTACCGAGCAGACTGACCAGCATCTCCTCGAACCACAGATAATAGGCCTTGACCGGCGCCATCCGGTCGCGTTTTACCAGCGACTTGACCACGCTGAGCGGGTTGCGAAAAGCAATCACATAACTCGGCAGGACGCCAGCACGCTTGAATACTTCCTGCCAGAACGGCAGCAAACGGCAAAGCCTGGGGTCTTTCAGACCAAACAG
>JBFHPI010000116.1:0-8289 GCA_041592855.1 Pseudomonas sp. | reverse complement strand
CGGCAACACGCTGATCGACAGCACCTACGACCTGCCCTCGGCCGATCCGTCCCTGCGCACCCTGTTGATCCTGGGCGTCGGTCCGGACAAGGAAAAGGAAGCCGGTTACCAGTCGACCTATGCGCTGCTGCGTGACTGGGCAGCTGCGCATCCCGAGTACCGGGTGCTGGTCAAGGCACACCCGCGCAGTCAGGTACCATTCTGGCAGCAGGTCGCCGCTGAGCTGCCGACTCTGCAGGTGTTGCCGCAAACCTGCACCCTGGCGGAGGCGTTGGCAAAGGCTTCGTTGGTGGTCAATATCATGTCCAATGCGGTGATCGAGGCCGCGCTGGCACGCCGGCCGGTGCTCTATGTGAATGCCAGTGGCGAGCCGGATATCTTTGGACAGGACCGCTTCTTCGGTAAGGCGCTGACAGATTCGAAGCGCCTGATCGAAGCTGTCGAGACCATTGAGCAGCATTACGCTCGGCACATGCAGCAGGCCGATGGCTTTGCCCATCATCATCTGGCCCATGGAAGCCGCGGACTGGCGCACAACCTGGAATTGCTCGAGTCTCTGCTCAGGGGGGAGCCCATTGCAGGCGAGACTCTGCTGGCTCGGCACAGGACGAAAAATCTTCTGGAGGTTCCGCGATGACTCGACCCGCTCTGACGCTGCTCGACTGCACCTTGCGAGACGGTGGCTACTACAACAACTGGGATTTCGACGCGGAATTGGTACGCGATTACCTGCTTTCCATGCAGGCTCTGGGCATGGACTACGTCGAGTTAGGCTTTCGTAGCCTGGATCGACGAGGCTTTCGTGGAGCCTATGCCTATACTACCGACAGCTTCCTGCGCACGCTGGACATCCCGGAAGGATTACGTATCGGGGTGATGGTCAATGCCAGTGAGTTGCTGCGTCATGCTGACGGCTGGCAAGACGCTGCTGCTCAGTTGTTCGTTCCTGCCGAGCAGTCACCGGTGGCGCTGGTGCGTCTGGCCTGCCATGTACATGAGTTCGCAGAGGCGCTGCCGGTCTGCGACTGGCTCAAGGCTCAGGGTTACCGAGTGGGCATCAACCTGATGCAGGTGGCCGATCGACAGCCCCAGGAGATCGAGGCGCTGGCGCGACAGACCAGTGGATATGGACTGGATGTGCTCTATTTTGCCGACAGCATGGGCAGCCTCTCTCCGGCCCAGACCAGTGAGGTCATAGCAGCGCTGCGCCGGGGCTGGCAGGGCGCGATGGGTATTCATACCCATGACAATTGCTCCATGGCGCTCGCCAACACACTGCAGGCAATCGCCGATGATGTGCTTTGGCTGGATAGTACGGTCACCGGCATGGGGCGGGGCCCTGGCAATGTGCGTACAGAGTACCTGTTCATCGAGCTGATGGCGCGCTATGGCCGCAGCGGTAACATCGCGCCGCTGATGAACCTGATCGCCCGGCATTTCCAGCCCATGCAGCAGC
Source organism: Pseudomonas sp. (assembly GCA_041592855.1). GTDB lineage: Bacteria > Pseudomonadota > Gammaproteobacteria > Pseudomonadales > Pseudomonadaceae > Aquipseudomonas. The sequence goes on along the minus strand of JBFHPI010000116.1, from coordinate 6,833 downwards.
GTTATGGCTGGGGGACCAACCCCTATTACTTTCTGGCCGGCACATACGGCATTCATCCGACCTACATCCAGGAAATGCTTTCCGACTCGCGCTATGCCGAAGAGGATCTGCTGGTCGCCATCGAATTTCTGCGTCAGCAGGGCGGCAAGAAATACAACCCCGGCACCCTGGAGTCGGCGCGCCACTTCTTCAGTGGTGAGCCTCAGGGGCGCTGGGCGCCGAACTCGCTGATCGAAGGGCGCGAGGTGCTGCTGCTTGCCAGTGGGCCGGGTGTGGCCCGTCATCGTCAGGGGCTGGAAGACTACATTCGTCGCGCCCGTCCCGTGGTCATTGCGCTCAATACCCAGAGCCAGTTGGCTTCTGAGTTGATCGACGTGCGGGCGGCCTGTCATCCCTTCCGTCTGATGGCCGACTGTCAGGAACATCGCCGCCTGCCCCAGCCCCTGATCGTTCCTGCACACATGCTGCCTGAGTCGCTCAAGCACGCACTATCGGGCAAGGAGCTGCTGGATTTCGGCCTGTCGGTACAGAGTGGCCAGTTTGCCTTCGCCGAGGAGCACTGCATCCTGCCCACCTCATTGGTGGTGGCCTATGCCCTGGCCATCGCGGCGAGCGGCCGCGCGACTCGCGTGCTGCTGGCAGGTTTCGACGGCTATGCCGCCGACGATCCCCGCGCCCTGGAGGTCAGGGGGCTGCTTGATGCCTACCAGCAGTTGCCGCAGACTCCGCCGCTGCTGGCGGTGACGCCAAGCCGCTACCAGGTGCCGAGCACCTCCATTTACGCCCTGTGAGGCCTGCATGACGAACTCCGTTGCCGACTATGCCGTCATCATTCCGGCCCGCTACGAGTCGAGCCGACTGCCCGGTAAGCCGCTGGTCGAACTCTGCGGCCTACCCATGGTGGTGCGCACCTACCGCCAATGCCTGCAGGCCTGTCCGACCGAGCGTATCCACGTGGCCACCGATGATGCACGCATCGCCGAGGTCTGCCGGGCCGAAGGAATCCAGGTGCTGATGACCAGCACGGACTGCTTGACTGGTACCGACCGGGTGGCCGAGTGCGCCAGGCAGCTCTCGGCCGAGGTGCTGATCAACGTGCAGGGCGATGAGCCGGTGTTCAATCCGCAGGACCTGCATCAGATCATCGCCAGTCTCGCCGACTATCCAGGGGAGGTGCTCAATGGCTTCTGTGCCATCGAGGATGAGGCACTGTTCCGCAGTGTCACCATTCCCAAGGTGGTGATGCGTCCCGATGGGCGTCTGTTGTACATGTCACGCTCGGCGATTCCCGGCACCAAACAGCAGTCCTTCGTCCGGGGCTGGCGGCAGGTCTGCGTCTATGCCTTCCCGCGGGCGGCTTTGGAGGCCTTTGCCGCGCAGCCGGGCAAGACTCCGCTGGAGGAGTTGGAGGATATCGAGATCCTGCGCTTCCTCGAACTGGGCTGGGAAGTGCGCATGCTGGAAATGTCCTCCGAGTCGGTGGCGGTGGACACACCGGAAGACGTGGCCAGGGCCGAGGCGGCGATCCGCGAGCGGGGGCTCTGATGAGGTCGCTCGAGCATTACCGTACCCTGGTCTTCGATTGCGACGGCGTGGTGCTGGACTCCAACCGGGTCAAGACCGAGGCTTTCCATGCTGCGACCCTGCCCTACGGCGAGGCGGCGGCCGCGGAGCTGGTGGCTTATCACGTTGCGCATGGCGGCATTTCCCGCTATCGCAAGTTCGAATACCTGCTAAGGCAGATTCTGGGCCGCCAAGAATGTTCTGAGGAGCTTCAGGTGCTGCTCCAGCGCTACGCCGTCCTAGTGCGCGAGGGACTGCTCGGCTGCGCCGTGGCGGCTGGGCTGATCGAGTTGCGAGAGCGGCTTTACGATTGCCGCTGGATGATAGTTTCCGGCGGTGATCAGGCGGAATTGCGCGAAATATTCGCCATCCGGGGGCTCGCGGAGTTTTTCGATGGTGGCATATTCGGCAGCCCGGATGCTAAGGACCTGATCCTCGAACGGGAACTGCGGCAGAAGAACATTCGCCAGCCAGCGTTGTTCATAGGAGACAGTCGCTTCGATCATCAGTGTGCGCGGCAGGCAGGCCTGGACTTCGTCTTTCTGCATGGCTGGAGCGAGTTCAAGGGGTGGCGTGAGTACTGCGCCGCCGAGTCGATAGAAACACGAGGTTGTGTATTCGACCTTCTCGACTAGAAGACCGTCATGGCGGTCTTTATGTATCCACTGGATGACTTCTCTTATGCAGGCATTGCTCTTCAATGACACTTCCTATGAACAGCACCACGGCTCCCAGCTGGTCGTGCGCCAGATTTATCGGCTGGCGGCTGCTGCGGGTATACGCATCAGTCGTGCTTGCCCCATGCGTTATGACTGGCAGTCGGACAAACGACTGAAGGCCGATATACGCCGCGCGGACCTCTGTCTGATCAATGGCGAGGGCACCATGCATGATGATGCTCGGCAGGCCTTGCGCCTTGGAGAGCTGGCAGGCTATTGCAAGGAACATAGGGTGCCCTGTTTCCTGATCAATAGCGTATGGCAGCGTAATGACAGGCTGACCGAGCTGGCCCGGGATTTCAGCGGTATCTATGTTCGGGATCGTCTTAGCGCGCATGAGCTTGAGGGGGCGGGAATCATGGCTAAGGTGGTCCCTGATCTGACGCTGAGCCTGGATGAGCTGCCTGAGCCCGGCTCGCGTTTTGGGGGGGTGGTCAATGGCAGTGTGTTCGCCGATCGGACCTGGGAGGCCTGGCAAGCGGCCCGAAATGCCGAGATCGGGTATCTGAGCATTAAGGCGCCCCCCCTGCTGCAAGTGGGCAAGGGCTTTCCCGCCTATGTGCTCAAGAGTCTTGCTCGGCGTATCAAGGCCGAGTTGAAGCGTTTCGTCAGCCTTGTCTCTGCTGTGCCCGAGGCTCCGGGCGACAAGGCGCTGACCCAATTGCGCTGGCGTTATTCAGCCAGAACGTTACGTGCATTCCTGGCGCGCTTGGGGGGAGCCGAATGGGTCGTTACGGGGCGCTTTCACTGTGTGACACTTTGCCTGCTAATGCGCACGCCCTTTGTCGCGGTTGCCTCCAATACTCACAAGATCGAGTCGCTCCTTCAGGAGGCTGGCCTGCAGTCTCGCCTTGCTGATAGTTATGTAGAGGCTCTGGAGCAGGCGCCTCGCTGGCCGTTCTCGGCTGATGAGCGGCAGTCTCTGGAAGCTTTTTTGGTTCGGGCACGCGAGCAGGCGCATGAAATGTTTCGCCAGATTGCCCAGAGTTGCCGTCAACGGGAGTCGTGATGCTGATGGATTTACGGGAAACAGCGACCCGGTTGCCGCTGGTATTTGCCTGGTTGTCTCTGATGGTGCTGTTGCTGGGGCGTTTCTGGTGGCCGGGCGAGACATCGGCCTGGGCCAGCGCCCTGCGTTTCTGCCTGGGCTTCTTTCTGCTAGCGGCATTGCTGAGTTGGCGTCAGGTCTGGTTTGAACTCGTTGAGCGTCGACTGCTGTTGCTGCTGGCTGCCTTTGCGCTTTGGGTCGTTGCAAGCGTGCTCTGGTTAGGGGGGGAGGCCGATATCCTGAGGCGTGGGCTGGTTTTGCTGGTTTTCGTCGTGGCGGTGGCCTTTCTTGCCGGTCGATATCCTCGAGCGTTAGTGCAATTGCTTAAAGCGGCTGCGGTACTCGGTGCTTTCGCCGCCCTGGTCACCCTCTACCTGAAGTTGCAGAAGAGTGGTTTCGATTTCCACTATCGGGCATTTCGGCTTCACAGTTCGGGCATCTCTGGATTCGCCGAATTCGGCAATCCGATCATCTCCGGGATGTACCTGGCTTTTGCCGGGCTTACCGCGGTTTGGTGTCTGTTGGATAGCCGGCGCTGGTCGTCCCGCCTGATCTGGGGGCTTCTGCTGTTGCCGGTGGGAGTCTATGTATTCCTGACATTTTCCCGCAGCGCCTGGTTGGCCTTGGCGGCGGGTGGTCTTGTTCTGCTGTGGCGTCTTGGCAATCCAAGGACCTGGATGCTGAGCGGCGCTGCGCTATTGGTGCTGGTGGCGTTGGTGCTGATGAAGTTTCCCGGCATGTTCGACATCGAGGCTTCCAGAAACCTGACCTATCGAGACCTGATCTGGCGGATGGTGCTGGATGCCATGCCGGGTTACTGGCTGCAGGGGCATGGGGCGGGGGTCAGCATGGAGGTGATGCATATTCCGAATCAGACGGTGGTCAATACCCACAGTCTCTATCTGGAAGTGCTGTTCCAGTATGGTCTGACGGGATTGCTGCTGTTTCTGGGCATGCTTGCGCTGGCGATCAGGCGTCTCTGGCTTAGCTCGAGCCCTCTTGCGTTGCTGGCCCTGGCGCTTCTATTGGCAAGCGTGGCGGTGATGTTCTTTGAGTTGCACTCTTTCATCCACTCCCCGAATCTGATCTGGCTGTGGATCTGGTTGCCGTTGGCCATTGCGCTTGGTACGCGAGGTAAGTCTGCATGCAGCTTGAAGTAGGGGCTTCCGGCCTGCAATTGCAATTAGCCAATGGGGCTAGTGTTGCCTTGGGCGATTTTGCCCGTCTGCGGGGAAAGTTCTCGGGGTCGATCTTTTTGGTGGCTTCCGGGCCTTCGGTGGCCGAGTTCCCCATGTCGAATTACCGTGGCTGGCCAATGCTGGCGATGAACGGCTCCATTCAGCGCTTCCTCGAAGAAGGCGTTCGTCCTCTGTTCTATCTTTGTGACGACAAAGGGGTTGCCCTGCACAAGGGGCGGGCAGTCGCCGATGGTATTCGTCATTCACGCTATGCCGCCCTGGGCCGTTCCTCTCTGGAACAGGTGGCCCGCCATAGCCCAGATGCGCTATGCCAGGGGGAGCTCTTTTTGCTCGAGCGGGCCAATCGTCTCCATGGACAGGCCGAGCTGTCTGATCGGCTGTTCGCCTGGCGCAACCGCCGTAACCCGGACATGGCAGTGCACTGGTCTCTGCTGCGCCAGAAACGCAACCGCATTGGTTTCAGTCGTGATCTCAAACAGGGCTATTTCAATGCCAGGACCATCGCATATGCGGCGCTGCAGCTGGCCTGTCATCTGGGGTTCAGCCGTGTATTCATGGTCGGGGTGGACATGACCCCGGCACAGGGCCAGTTCTATGATCCCGAAGGTAAGGTAGTGCCGAGCCGGCTGGATGACGACTGGGAGGATTACATTCTCCCGAGCTTCGATCTGCTGGGGGCTAAGGTGCTGGGGCCTGACTTCCAAGTCTTTAATCTATCCAAGCAGAGCCGCATACCCGAATCACTGGTGCCCAAGCTGGATTGGGCGCAATTGGATGTCACGCTGAAGGCTGCAGGCTGATGTCGGAGTCTTTGGCGAGGAAACACAAGATGCAGGTGATCTACCCGGCAGGCAGCGAAAATGTCGGAGACGAGCTCAATGGTTGGCTTTGGCCCGCGTTGCTCGAAGATATCTAGAGCGTGTCTGACAGGCAGGTGCTGCTGGGCATAGGCACGCTCCTGAATCAGCACTTCTGCGAACGTCTGCGCGGTGCCGAGGCCATTCATGTGCTGGGTGCCGGTTATGGTGAGCCGCCCAGGGTTGATGCGCGTTGGCATTGGCATGCTTTTCGCGGCCCCCTTAGCGCACGAGCCATGGGGCTGGCGGATGATCGGGCGGTGGCCGATGCGGCTTATCTACTGGCCACGCTAGACTGGTCAGGTTGGTGTTCGGCTTCTGCTGCCTATGTGGTTGTTGTTCCGCATCATCGCCACTGCGCCTGGTCGACTGGGATCTGCTCTGCAATAGAGCAGGGCTGAAGTTTCTGTCTCCCCTGATGCCTGCGGATGCCTTCATGCGGGCTTTGTGCGGTGCCCGGCTAGTTGTCACCGAGGCTATGCATGGCGCGATTCTCGCCGACATTCTGCGCAAGCCCTGGGTGGCTTTCAGCTTTGGGCGGCAGTTCGCCGAGGATAAGTTGCAGGACAGGGTTCAGGCGTTCGGTCTGCCCCCTGAATCTCCATCGGCTGAATGGATTTTATGACACTTCCCTTCATGGTTCTGACAAGGGCTTGCCTCATCATGTAGGCAACTGGCTCAAAGCCCGGCTCTGGCAGTATGGCCTTGGAAAGCGCAAGTGGCGAAGCCTGACTCCACCGGGCTGGCCGCAGGCAAAGGCGCAGGCGCGGCTCGAGGCCGGACTCAGAAGGCTTGCTCTTGAGCCGGGGCAGCTGACTGAGGAGAGGTTATTCAAGCAGCGGGTGGCTCAATTGCACGAGCAGGTCAACAAACTGTGCCGGCAGCTCGGTGCGGCTCCAATTCCACCGCTGAGCGGTTCGCCAGAAGTATTCTTTTCGAGGAGTTGCCCGTGATCCCCAAGCGCATTCACTACTGCTGGTTCGGGGGCGTCCATTACCGCTGCAGTCGCGTATGTGCCTGGCTTCTTGGCGCTACTATTTGCCGGGTTATGAGTTGATCCTGTGGGATGAGCGCAGCTTCGATCCCGCTTCTCATCCCTTTACCGCGGCAGCCTACAAGGAGGGCCGCCATGCTTTTGTGTCTGACTATGTGAGAATGCATGCGCTGGATCGAAGCGGGGGACTCTATATGGATGTCGACGTGGAAGTGCTCGCGTGTTTCGAGGAGTGGCTCGACTCGGCTTTACTCATAGGCCTCGAAGATAAGCAGCGTTTCGCCACCTCGATCATAGGATGTGAGGCTGGGCATTGGTTGACTAGGTTGATGCTGGACTATCACCAGCGCACGCCTTTTAAGCCGACAAAGCTCTCTGAATTGGTCAATGTCAACGAAGTCAGCCGGCTAATGCTGGCGCATGGGTTCGATGGCGAGCAGGGGCAGCGTCTTG
>JBFHPI010000115.1:0-8299 GCA_041592855.1 Pseudomonas sp. | reverse complement strand
CTGGCGGTGGCGCAGTTTCTCACGCCCTTTGGCGTCGAGCTGCGTGGTATCGCCAGCCAGTCACGGGCGCTGCCGCCGTTTCTTGAGGTGGGCAGTCTGACCGATCTGCCGCGTTTGGCAGCAGAGGCCGATTATCTGGTCAACCTGCTGCCCGATACCCCGGCCACTCAGAATATCTATAACGCCGCATTATTTGCCCGGCTCAAGTCCACGGCACTGCTGATCAATGCCGGCCGCGGCAGCGCGGTGGTGGACCAGGCGTTGTGCCAGGCTCTGGAGCAGGGCCTGCTGGCCGGCGCGGTGCTGGATGTCTGTCGCCAGGAGCCGCTGCCGGCCGGGCATCCGTTCTGGACAACGCGGCATCTGCTGTTGACTGGCCATAGCGCGGCGCCAACCGATCCGACGCTGCTGGTACAACTGTTTATGCAGAACCTCAAACGCTGGCAACAAGCCGAGTCGCTTCGGGGCGAGGTGGATTTCCGTAAAGGCTACTGAGGGCTTGGCCGTGCCCAACAAAAACGGCGCCCGAAGGCGCCGTTTCTGCGTACTGCATAGCGACTGTTACTTACCGGCCCAGCGCTTGAGCACCAGGGTGGCGTTGGTGCCGCCGAAACCGAAGCTGTTGCTCATCACGGTGTCGATCTTGGCGTTTTCCACGGTGCTGCGCTGGATCGGCAGATCGGCGATTTCCGGGTCCACTTCGTCGATATTGACCGAGCCGGCGATAAAATTGCCTTCCATCATCAGCATGCAGTAGATGGCCTCCTGCACACCGGCAGCGCCCAGGCTGTGGCCGGACAGGCTCTTGGTCGAGCTGATGGCCGGTGCCTTTTCGCCAAAGACTTCACGCACTGCACGGCTTTCCGCCACGTCACCAACCGGGGTCGAGGTGCCATGGGTGTTGAGGTAGTCGATGGGGGTGTCGACGGTGGCCAGGGCCTGCTGCATGCAGCGCACGGCGCCTTCGCCGCTCGGCGCAACCATGTCGTAGCCATCGCTGGTGGCGCCATAGCCGACGATTTCTGCATAGATCTTGGCGCCGCGCTTGAGGGCGTGCTCCAGTTCTTCCACCACCACCATGCCGCCGCCACCGGCGATGACAAAGCCGTCACGTTTGGCGTCGTAGGCCCGGGAGGCCTTGTCCGGGGTTTCGTTGTACTGGGTGGAGAGGGCGCCCATGGCATCGAACAGGAAGCTCTGGCTCCAGTGCTCTTCTTCACCGCCGCCGGCAAAGACGATGTCCTGCTTGCCCAGCTGGATCTGCTCCACCGCGTTACCGATGCAGTGGGCGCTGGTGGCGCAAGCCGAGGAAATCGAGTAGTTCACGCCCTTGATCTTGAACGGGGTGGCCAGGCAGGCGGAGACGGTGCTGCCCATGGTACGGGGTACGCGGTAAGGGCCGACACGCTTGACGCCTTTCTCGCGCAGGATGTCCATGGCTTCCATCTGGTTAAAGGTGGAGGCGCCGCCTGAGCCTGCGATCAGGCCGATGCGCGGATTGGAAATTTCTTCCAGACTCAGGCCCGCATCCTTGATCGCCTGCTCCATGGACAGGTAGGCGTAGGCCGCAGCGTCGCCCATAAAGCGATAGACCTTGCGGTCGATCAGCTCTTCCAGGTTCAGGTCGACCGAGCCGGATACCTGGCTGCGCAGGCCCATCTCGGCATAGGACGGATTGAAACGAATGCCCGACTTGCCAGCGCGCAGGCTGGCGGAGACGGTGGTTTTGTCATTGCCCAGGCAGGAAACGATGCCCAGGCCGGTGATTACGACGCGACGCATGCGAGGAGTCCTTTAGAAACTGTCGGTAGAGGTGAACAGGCCGACACGCAGGCCTTCGGCGCTGTAGATCTCGCGACCATCCACGCTGACGGTGCCATCGGCAATGGCCAGGATCAGCGAACGGGTGATGGTGCGTTTGATTTGGATGTTATAGGTGACCTTCTTGGCGGTCGGCAGGACCTGGCCAAAGAACTTCACTTCGCCCGAGCCCAGGGCGCGGCCGCGGCCGGGGTTGCCCTGCCAGCCGAGGAAGAAACCCACCAGCTGCCACATGGCGTCGAGGCCCAGGCAGCCCGGCATCACCGGATCGCCTTCGAAATGACAGCCAAAAAACCACAGGTCCGGGGTGATATCGAGCTCTGCGACGATTTCGCCCTTGCCATACTTGCCGCCGGTGTCGCTGATATGGGTGATGCGATCCATCATCAGCATGTTGGGGGCGGGCAGTTGCGCGTTACCCGGGCCGAATAGTTCGCCGCGGCTGCAAGCGAGCAGCTCTTCCCGGGTGAAGGCGTTTTGTTTGGTCATGCGAGCTCCTCAATATTTCCCATGCGCTGAGGCTGGGTGAATCGTCCTGGCTGACGGCGCGCTCAGGGCGCACCTGCCAGCAGCCTAGTCATAGACTGTTGCGTTGTGGTGAAAGTCACAGTATGCCGAGTACAGTTGTGCACTGCCTTGATTTGGCTCATGACGGCTGCCGACCAGCGTGCCGCAAATCACGGCTCTTGGCCACTCGTCGAAGGGCTGGGCGCCAACCATCGCTGCAATATTTGCTGCAGATCAGCTCTTTTGAAGGGTTTTGCCAGGTAATCGTTCATTCCGGCCTGCAGGCAGGCTTCACGGTCACCCTGCAAGGCATTGGCGGTCAGGGCGATTATCGGTGTCTCGGCGCGGCCGGCCAGCTGGCGGATCAGGCGGGTGGCCTCGTAGCCGTCCATGATCGGTAGGCGGCAGTCCATCAGAATGGCATCGAAATGCTGCTGGCTGACACAGTGCACGGCCTGGGCACCGTCGGCCACCAGGCTGACCTGGTAGTCCAGACTGCGCAGCATGGCTTCTATCACGGTCTGGTTGACCGGGTTGTCCTCCACCAGCAATACCAACTGCCCCTGACCCTGAGCACTTGTAGGCGCCACGGGGTGTGATGCGCTTGTGCTGTGCTGGGTAAAAGGCAAGGGGATTTCGAGGGTGAAGACCGAACCCTGGCCCGGCTCACTTTGGGCGCGCAGGGTACCGCCCATGCGCTCGGCCAGGGTGCGGGCGATGGGCAGGCCCAGCCCCGTGCCGCCGTAACGTCTTGAAATAGAAGTGTCGGCCTGCTGAAAGGCATCGAACATATGTTCCAGACGTTCGGCCGGGATACCGATGCCGCTGTCCTGTACCGCACAGCTGAACCACAGCACCTGATTATCCAGGGCCTGCCAGTGGGTAATCACGCGAATGCTGCCGCTTTCGGTGAACTTCAACGCGTTACCGATCAGGTTGACCAGTATCTGTCGGATCCGCGTAGGGTCCCCCTGGACTTCCAGCGCCTGCAAGTCACTCTGGGTTTCCAGGCACAGTTCCAGGCCACGCTGTTGAGCGCTGTGCTGAAATACCTGCAGCGAGCTTTGCAGCAGTTCGTGCAGGTTGAACGGAATACGCTCCAGCTCCAGGGCGCCGCGTTCGATACGGGAAAAGTCCAGGATGTCGTTGATCACCTTGAGCAGGTGTTCAGTGGACTCACTGGCCAGGGCCGCATATTCGGCCTGTTCGCTGGTCATCTCGGTGGTTTCCAGCAGCTGCAGCATGCCCAGCACGCCGTTCATGGGTGTGCGCAGCTCGTGGCTCATCATGGCCAGGAAATCGGACTTTGCACGATTGGCCAGTTCTGCCTGCTCACGGGCCTGGATCAGCAGGGTCATGGCCTGTTGCTGCTGCTCGCTGGCATCGGCCAGCCCGGCGGCCAGCCGGTTGATATGCCGGGCCAGGGCGCGCAACTCGCCTTCACCGACTTCCGGCAGACGGGTCTGGTAGTTGCCACTCTGGATGGCGCTGACCGCCTCACCCATGGCGCTAAGGGGCTGCGACAGGCGCCTGGCCAGTTGCCTGGCGAGCAGAAAGGTCAGGACCAGGGCGAACAGCGCCAATAATGTAGCTTTGAGCAGGATCTCCTGCTGGCGGGTATTGAAGGCATCGTTGGACATGCCCACCACAACCTGGCCAATGGGTTGGCCAAGGCTATTGAGCGTCGCTTGCTGTGGTGCGGGAATCGGTGCCTGAAAAATCTCCACCTGACTGCTGGCCTGGCCACTGTCGGGCGTTTGTTCGGCATAGGCGAGGATATTGCCAGCCTGATCGCGGACCTCGAGAAAACGCAGGTGTGGCGTTTTCAGGGTGGCCTGAAGCAGGGAATCGAGGACCCGCAAATTGCCTGACAGGACGCTGTACTGGCTGGCCGGGGCCAGTTGACTGGCGATCAGTTGTCCATTGTGGTTGAGCTCATGGCGCAGATCCTGCAAGCGGGCATAGGTAAAATAGCCGGTCAGCAGCAGGGTTAGCAGCAGGGCAGGGCCGACGCTGATCAGTTGGGTGCGGGTATGAATATCCCAGTTTGGCCGCCACTTCACAGGCATGATCCCGTCAGGGCAGATCCCGGGTAGGGCAAGGTGGGGCCGCAGTCGAGCGATGGGGAAGCTTGAGTGAGGTTTATCACGCAACAACCTTGTCAGCGTTTCAAAGCCTGTATGGTAACCGAGCCAGGGCGCTTTGCCAGTGGCTGGCAGACTGCCAGAATGCCCTGGCACAGCCGTTGGCGATTCGTATGTCATGCATGTGCCGCATGCTAAAGGCTGGCCGCGCCATGGTACCTCCGCAATAATGTGCACTATTCGCCAAGACATTGGCCCTACATGGAAGCTTTATGACTGCTCAGCAACCTATAGCCGTCCTTGGCGGTGGCAGCTTCGGCACTGCCATCGCCAACCTGTTGGCGGAAAATGGCCAGCAGGTGCTGCACTGGATGCGCGACCCGCAGCAGGTTGAGGCCATTGCCTTGACCGGGGAAAACCCGCGTTACCTCAAGGGCATCAAGATCCACCCACGGGTAAAGCCGGTGACAGACCTGTTGGCCTGCTTGCGCGCCTGCCCGATGATTTTCGTCGCCTTGCCGTCCAGCGCCCTGCGCCATGTCCTGCAACCTGTGGCGCAGGAGTTGGCTGGTAAGTTACTGGTCAGTACCACCAAGGGTATAGAGGCGCAGAGCTTTATGCTGATGAGCCAGATTCTCGAAGAGATTGCTCCGCAGGCGCGCATCGGCGTGTTGTCCGGGCCTAATCTGGCGCGTGAGGTGGCCGAGCAGGCGCTGACCGCCGCGGTGGTGGCCAGTGAGGATGAAGACTTCTGCCGTCAGGTGCAGACCGTGCTGCATGGCCGTACCTTCCGCGTTTATGCCAGCAACGACCGTTTCGGTGTGGAGCTGGGCGGTGCGTTGAAGAATGTTTACGCCATCATCGCCGGCATGGCGGCGGCCATGGGCATGGGCGAGAACACCAAGGGCATGCTGATTACCCGTGCCCTGGCGGAAATGACCCGCTTTGCGGTCAAGTTAGGGGCCAACCCCATGACCTTTCTCGGTCTGGCCGGGGTGGGCGATCTGATTGTCACCTGTTCGTCACCCAAGAGCCGCAATTATCAGGTGGGCTATGCCCTGGGCGAAGGTTTGAGCCTGGACGCCGCAGTTGAGCGTCTGGGGGAGGTCGCGGAAGGGGTCAATACCCTCAAGGTGTTAAAGGACAAGGCTGAAGAGCTGCAGGTGTATATGCCCCTGGTCGCCGGCCTGCATGCCATCCTGTTCGAGGGGCGTACCCTGGAGCAGGTGATCGGCGCCCTGATGAGCGGTGATCCGAAAACCGATGTCGATTTTATTTCCACCACGGGTTTCTAACCTCTAAGGAGCGTGTCATGAGTGATGAAAGCAAGGACCTGCAACGTGAATCCATTTTGCTGCGCATCCTCTGGATGGTGATATTCGTCATTGTCTGGCAGCTGGCGGAGTTACTGCTGGGTGTGGTGGTGCTGGTGCAGCTGGGCTATCGCTTGTTCTATGGCGCGCCCAATGGCGGGCTGCTCGGCTTTGGCGACAGCCTGAGTCAGTACCTGGCGCAGATCGGCCGTTTTGGCACGTTCAATAGCGATGAGAAGCCCTGGCCCTTCGCCGACTGGCCGACCCCGCAGGCGCCTCAAGGCGAAACGCCGCATAGCGTGCCCCCAGCACCGCACCCGGTGCGTGACGAAGAGCCCAAGCTCTGATGCTCTGTCTGCTGCGCCATGGCGAGGCTGAGGCCATGGCCCCTAGCGATGCCCTACGCCGCCTTACCCTGCATGGTGAACAGCAGGTCCGTGAGGCGGCCGAGTCGTTGCGGGCTCTGGGACTGACCCGAATGCTGGTCAGCCCCTATGTGCGAGCGCAGCAGACGGCAGCCTTGGTACAGCAGGTGCTGGCGTTCACCGGCCCGCTGCAAACGGTGTCCTGGCTGACCCCGGACAGCTCGCCGCAACAGGCGCTCGCCGAACTGGATGCCTTCGAAGGCGAAAACCTGCTCCTGGTGACGCACCAGCCTTTTGTCGGTGCCCTCGGTGGTCTGCTGGTGCATGGCAGCCGCCAGCAGGCACTGCCCATGCACACGGCCAGCCTGGCGCTGCTGACAGGCGATAGCTGGGCAGCGGGCGCCATGCAATTGCAGGCGCTTATCCATCCCCAGGGGTGAAGTACACACCGAAACATTTCTTCGCTTGCGGGTCGCCTTTGTGCGTGGAATAGTCCGACCAAGCAATTGCTTGGTTGGCTCCACAAAAACAACAAAGGAGGAAGACCTGTGGCTGATGCATATCCGTTGCCGCTGGAGGTGTTTTACCAGCGCGAAAGCCGTCACCCGCACAAGCTGTTTATGGTGCAACCGCTGCCGGGCGGGCAGCTGCAGGAGCTGAACTGGGCCGAGGTGGGCGAGCAGGCCCGGCGCGCCGCCAACTGGCTGCGCAGTCGCGAACTGCCTCAGGGCAGCCGTGTCGCCATCATCTCCAAGAACTGCGCGCACTGGATCATCAGCGACCTGGCGATCTGGATGGCTGGGCATGTCTCGGTGCCGCTGTACCCCAATCTCACCGCCGATTCGGTGCGCCAGGTGCTGGAGCATGCCGAGGCCGCCCTGGCCTTTGTCGGCAAACTGGATGACTGGCCAGCCATGGCCCCGGGAGTGCCCGAGGGCGTACCGGTGATCGGCCTGCCGCTGCGGCCCGAGGGGCGCTTCGATTACCTGTGGGATGACCTGCAGGCCTGCGCGCCCATCCAGGATAGCCCCAAGCCCAAGGCCGATCACCTGGCCACCATCATCTACACCTCCGGCACCACCGGGGCGCCGAAAGGGGTGATGCACCACTTCAGCAACCTGGGGTTTGCCGCCAGCCATGCCACCGAGCTGTTCGGCGTCGGCGAGCAGGACCGGGTCCTGTCCTATCTGCCGCTGTGCCATGTGGCCGAACGCATGTTCGTCGAGCTGGCCTCCCTCTATGCCGGGCAGACCATCTTTTTTGCCGAGAGCCTGGAGACCTTCCTCGAAGACCTCAAACGCGCGCGGCCGACCGTGATGTTCGGCGTGCCGCGGATCTGGACCAAGTTCCAGATGGGGGTATACAGCAAGATGCCGGCGCAAAAGCTCGATCGTCTGCTCAAGCTGCCGTTGATCGGTCGTTTTATCGGCAAGAAGGTGCTGGCGGGCCTGGGCCTGGATGCGGTGCGCTATGCCCTGTCCGGTGCGGCGCCGGTGCCCGAGACGCTGCTCACCTGGTACCGCCGCCTGGGCCTGGAAATCCAGGAGGTCTATGGCATGACCGAGAACTGCGGCTATTCCCATGTCTGCCGCCCGGGCAAGTTCAAGCAGGGCTGGATCGGCCAGAACAATCCGGGGGTGGAGGTGCGCATCGCCGAGGATGGCGAAGTACAGGTGCGCAGCGGCGCCACCATGCAGGGCTATTACAAGGACCCGGAAAAAACTGCCGAAACCCTGACTGCCGATGGCTTTCTGCGCACCGGCGACAAGGGCGAACAGGATGCCGAGGGCAACCTGCGCCTGACCGGGCGGATCAAGGAGATCTTCAAAACAAGCAAGGGCAAATATGTGGCCCCGGCGCCCATCGAGAATCGCCTCGGCGAGCACCCGCGTATCGAGCAGGTGTGCGTGGTCGGCGATGGCATGGCCCAGCCCATGGCCCTGTGCGTACTCTCGGATGTGGGGCGTACCCAGGCCCGTGACGAACTGGAAGGCAGCCTGAAAAAACTCCTGGATGAAGTCAATCAACGCCTCGACCAGCATGAGCGGTTGCAGCGTCTGGTGCTGGTCAAGGACACCTGGGCGGTGGATAACGGCTTCCTCACCCCGACCCTGAAGATCAAGCGCAATGTGATCGAGGGGGCCTATGGCGAGCGTTTCGCCGAGTGGACGGCACGCAGCGAAACAGTGCTCTGGCATGACTGAGTGAG
>JBFHPI010000114.1:0-8325 GCA_041592855.1 Pseudomonas sp. | reverse complement strand
CTCCATGGGTTTTATGAGCGGCAAGCGTGTACTCATCGTTGGCGTGGCCAGCAAACTGTCCATCGCCTCGGGTATCGCCGCGGCCATGCACCGCGAGGGTGCCGAACTGGCCTTCACCTACCAGAACGACAAGCTCAAGGGCCGCGTCGAGGAATTCGCCACCGCCTGGGGCTCGGGCCCGGCCCTGTGCTTCCCTTGCGATGTGGCCAATGACGAGGAAATCGCCGCCGTTTTCGACGCCCTGAGCAAGAAGTGGGATGGCCTGGACTGCATCGTCCACTCGGTTGGCTTTGCCCCGGGTGATCAGCTCAACGGCGACTTCACCGAGGTCACCACCCGCGAGGGCTTCCGCATTGCCCACGACATCAGCGCCTACAGCTTCGTTGCCCTGGCCAAGGCCGGCCGCGAAATGATGAAAGGCCGCAATGGCAGCCTGCTGACCCTGTCCTACCTGGGCGCCGAGCGCACCATGCCCAACTACAACGTCATGGGCATGGCCAAGGCCAGCCTGGAGGCCGGCGTCCGCTACCTGGCCGGCAGCCTCGGCCCGGAAGGCACCCGGGTCAACGCCATCTCCGCCGGCCCGATCCGCACCCTGGCCGCCAGCGGCATCGCCAGCTTCCGCAAGATGCTGGCCGCCAACGAGAAGCAGACCCCACTGCGCCGCAACGTCACCATTGAGGAAGTCGGCAACGTCGGTGCCTTCCTTTGCTCCGACCTGGCCTCGGGTGTCAGCGGTGAAATCATGTACGTCGACGGCGGCTTCAACACCACCGCCATGGGCGCCATGGAGGACTAAACCCCTCAGCTGTAACGCCCTGACAAGGCCCCGACTGGTTCGGGGCCTTGTCGTTTCTGCCCCGTTCCCCACAGCCTTGCACACTGTATTGCGCCAGGGCTTATCCGGGCTACGCGCTTTCCCAGAATTTCGCCAAGCACCAACTTTCTTTATCCGACTGACAGGTCTGACTATGGCCACCAGGGGCTGGCATATGCCTTGCTTGGATACGCACAAACGAGTCCTTTCCAACGGCGGAATCGAGCTCTGACAACGGTGTCGCGTCACTGGCCAAGCCACGGCCAGTGAACGGCACCTTTTCGTCTTGAATCCAGGAACAGTGCAATGACCCAGCATGACATCGGCCGCAACGATGCACCGGAAAAGCGCGTACTGAATATCGGTTTTATGGCCCTGACCGACGCCGCCTCGATCATAGTCGCGGCTACCCAGGGCTTCGCCGAGAAGCATGGCCTGACCCTCAACCTGCAGCGCCAGGCCTCCTGGGCGACCCTGCGCGACAAGCTGCTCAGCGGTGAACTGGATGCCGCCCACAGCCTCTATGGCCTGATCTATGGCGTCCAGCTGGGCCTGGGCGGCGCACCGGCCACCGATATGGCGATCCTTATGGGGCTAAACCAGAACGGCCAGAGCATCAACCTCTCGCCCGACCTGCAGCATGCCGGCGTGAGCAGCGGCGAAGCACTGCATGCACGGGCGCACCAAAGCGGTGCGCGCCTGACCTTTGCCCAGACCTTCCCCACCGGCACCCACGCCATGTGGCTCTATTACTGGCTGGCCAGCCAGGGTATCCATCCCCTGGAAGATGTGGACAGCGTGGTGGTGCCGCCACCGCAAATGCTCGCCCATCTCAAAGCCCGGCGCATCGACGGCTTCTGCGTCGGCGAGCCCTGGAGCGCCCAGGCGGTGGATGAACAGCTTGGCTGCACCCTGGCCACCAGCCAGTCGATCTGGCCCGACCACCCGGAGAAGGTCCTGGGCTGCACCCGGGCATTTGTCCAGCACAACCCCAACAGCGCCCGCGCGCTGATCAAGGCGGTACTGGAGGCCAGTCGATTTATTGATGAGAGCGAAGACAACAAGTGCAGCACCGCCCAGCTAATCAGCGCCTGCGACTATGTTGACGCCCCACTGTCGGCCATCCAGCCGCGCTTTCTCGGCCGCTATCAGGACGGCCTGGGCCATGCCTGGCTGGACGCCCACCCGCTGCGCTTCCATGCTGAAGGTGTGGTGAACATGCCTTACCTGTCCGATGGCATCTGGTTTATGACCCAGTTCCGCCGCTGGGGCCTGTTGCGCGACGACCCCGACTACCTGGGCATCGCCCAGCAGGTGCAACAGCTGGAACTTTACCGCCAGGCCGCCGAAGCCCTGGAGATTGCCGTGCCGGCCGCCATGCGCAGCTGTCAGCTGCTCGATGGCAAAGTCTGGGATGGCAGCGAGCCGGCGGCCTATGCCCGCAGTTTCGAGTTGCATGCCCTGGCCGATAGCCCGGCCAGCACTCGCCTGGAGAGTCGCTAAGATGTTGCGCATCCTGCTGATCAATGACACCCCGAAGAAGGTCGGCCGCCTCAAGAATGCCCTGATCGAAGCCGGCTTCGAGGTCATCGACGAATCCGGTTTGACCATCGACCTGCCCGAACGGGTCGAGGCGGTGCGCCCGGATGTGGTCCTGATCGACACCGAATCCCCCAGCCGTGACGTGATGGAACAGGTGGTACTGGTCAGCCGCGACCAGCCACGGCCCATCGTCATGTTCACCGATGAGCATGACCCAGGCGTGATGCGCCAGGCCATCCAGAGCGGCGTCAGCGCCTACATCGTCGAAGGCATCCACGCCGAGCGCCTGCAGCCGATTCTCGACGTGGCCATGGCCCGCTTCGAGAGCGACCAGGCCCTGCGCGCCCAACTGCAGGCCCGCGATGCCCAGCTGGCCGAACGCAAGCGCATCGAACTGGCCAAGGGCCTGTTGATGAAGATGAAGCACTGCAATGAGGAGGAGGCCTACACCCTGATGCGTCGCCAGGCCATGAGCCGCCAGCAGAAGCTGGCCCAGGTGGCCGAACAGATTATTGCCATGCACGATATGCTCGGCGATTGAGTGAACAACCTGCGCTGGATGGGTAGAGGTGTGCAGCGCCGATACCCATCGAACAATCGGCATAGGCATCGTTTCACGTGCCCAGCGCAGTAGCTGTACTCCCCCGTTTCAGCACAACTGCTCTGGACGGCTGAGTCACTTCCCCTTTATCTTCGCCTCCTGGCCAGCCCACTGGCCAACGTCGCTCGGACGGTTCCGGGCGCTTACGTACTTCGAGGAAATCATGGCTGATAACGCCAAGCGCCGTTTTGCGCGCATCGATCGTCTCCCCCCCTATGTGTTCAATATCACCGCCGAGCTGAAGATGGCCGCGCGCCGCCGTGGCGAGGACATCATCGACTTCAGCATGGGCAACCCGGATGGTGCCACGCCGCCGCATATCGTCGAGAAGCTGGTACAGGTCGCCCAGCGTGAAGACACCCATGGCTATTCCACCTCCCGCGGCATCCCGCGCCTGCGTCGCGCCATCTCACGCTGGTACCAGGATCGCTACGCCGTCGAGATCGACCCGGAAAGCGAAGCCATCGTCACCATAGGTTCCAAGGAGGGCCTGGCCCATCTGATGCTGGCCACCCTGGATCACGGCGACACCGTGCTGGTGCCCAACCCCAGCTATCCGATCCACATCTACGGCGCGGTGATCGCCGGTGCCCAGGTGCGCTCGGTGCCGCTGGTGCCCGGAGTGGACTTCTTCAATGAGCTGGAACGGGCGATCCGCGAGTCGATTCCCAAGCCTAAGATGATGATCCTGGGCTTTCCCTCCAACCCCACGGCCCAGTGCGTGGAGCTGGACTTCTTCGAGCGCGTGGTGGCCCTGGCCAAGCAGTACGACGTGCTGGTGATCCACGACCTGGCCTACGCCGATATCGTCTACGACGGCTGGAAGGCCCCCTCTATCATGCAGGTGGAAGGCGCCAAGGACATCGCCGTGGAGTTTTTCACCCTGTCCAAGAGCTATAACATGGCCGGCTGGCGCATCGGCTTTATGGTCGGCAACCCCGAGCTGGTCAGCGCCCTGGCACGGATCAAGAGTTACCACGACTACGGCACCTTCACCCCGCTGCAGGTGGCGGCCATCGCCGCCCTTGAAGGCGACCAGCAGTGCGTGCGTGACATTGCCGAGCAGTACCGCCAGCGCCGCAACCTGCTGGTCAAGGGGCTGCACGAGCTGGGCTGGATGGTGGAGAACCCCAAGGCTTCGATGTATGTCTGGGCCAAGATCCCGCCGGCCTATGCCCACCTGGGCTCCCTGGAGTTCGCCAAGAAGCTGCTCAGCGAGGCCAAGGTCTGTGTCTCCCCGGGTATCGGCTTTGGCGACTACGGCGACGATCACGTGCGCTTCGCCCTGATCGAAAACCAGGACCGCACCCGCCAGGCCATCCGCGGCATCAAGGCGATGTTCCGTGCCGATGGCCTGCTGCCGGCAAAAAATCCCAAGGCCGATAGCGAGTAAATCGTTCAGGGCGCCGCCAGGCGCCCTGATCCTGTCAGCCGGAATAATCCAGCACAGTCCATACCCGACTCAGTCCCTCGGCGATCACGCAACCGCGGCTACCCAGCTGCGCACTGTTATTGTGCAAGGACATCAGGCTGGTGCCGCCATCGGCCGCATCCGATCGCTCGCTCAGCCACTGCACCCGCCCACAACCGGGCAGCTCCACCACATAGCTGGCCGCCACCTGGGACTGGCCACTGGGCTTGATCATATCCACCACTCGGCCCTGGCGCTCGATACGCCGGCCATCATCGACCAGCACAGCCCAGGCCTGATCATTCTCGATCACCAGATAGGTGCCATTGACCCTGGGCTGCTCCAACTGCGGCTGCGCGCAGCCCACCAGCAGCAGGCATAACAGAATTGTCATCAGTGTCTGTTGCATTACCCAGTACTCCTCTGCAGTCCGCCCTTCTGCCGATTTAGTCATCGGCGACCTGGGCGTTCGAGTGAATGTCGGTGAGGTCTGGGCCTTACTATTATCGAATACTGTTTATTTGTACAGTATTTTTCGATTAACCTATCGCCGTCATCGGATCAGCAGTCATCACCTGCTCACTGATCCCATCAGGACGTCACACAGGAGTATCGGGATGCTCGACGTATTGCAGCTCAAAAACAGGGTCAATCGCATGCCGCTGGATAAAGTCCGTCTTATGGTCGAGGAGTTGCAGCTGGAAGGCATAGTCACCGAAGGCAAGACCCCTTTCACCCGGGTGCACTTCAACAGTTGCTTTGCCGAAATCGAGGCCCTGCTGCAGCGCGCCGGCTATCACAAACAGTTGGATGTGGTGGGTTATCAGGGCCTGGCCTATGCCCTGTTCGATCCAGGCCGCTGGCAAGCGGTGGAGGTGCTGCACTGGCTCAGGGACTATGTCGAGGAACGCCAGGCCCAGCCGGCGTCCTGAACGATCAGCCGGTTGGCACTAAAGCCGATCCCGATCACCTGCAGGTGCACAGCAATAGCCCAGGCAGCGCGCAAAAATGGCGAAAAGCGTGCGCCTGGACTGTTTTGGGCATGGCTCTGCCAGCAGATATTCCATATCAAGTAAGTACTGTAGATTAATGATTCAAAAGGATTAATTGCCTGAACCTAAAGGGCTTTGATCAGCCATTAGGCGCGTTTTCCAATGCTCTTCAGAAAGCTGGCAAGCCCTTTGCTTATACCCTCTCAGCAACACATACACGTCTTCGGGTCGCCAACGGCGGTGATCGGGACGAATTGACAAAGACGTCAAAGACACCCAGCGCTGCCCCGGCAGCGGGCTGTCTGCGACGTCTTTTTTCGTTTCTGAGAACTGAGGAATTGCCATGCACCATCGCATCGCGCTGAAGAAGTTGTTTGTTCGCCTGGCCTGCAGCGCCAGCCTGCTGCTCTCGCCCCTGGCCATGGCTGCGGAGCCGGAAAAGGAAGAACTGAAGTTCGGCTTTATCAAGCTCACTGACATGGCACCCCTGGCCATCGCCTATGAAAAGGGCTTCTTCGAAGACGAGGGCTTGTACGTCACCCTGGAGGCCCAGGCCAACTGGAAGGTGCTGCTGGACCGGGTGATCGACGGCGAACTGGACGGCGCTCATATGCTGTCCGGCCAGCCGATCGGGGCCACCATCGGCTTCGGCACCAAGGCTGAAGTGGTCACCGCCTTCACCATGGACCTCAATGGCAACGCCATCACCATGTCCAACGCGGTATGGGAGGAAATGAAGAAGCATGTGCCCATGGCTGACGGCAAGCCTGTTCATCCGATCAAGGCCGACGCCCTGAAACCGGTGATCGAGAAGTTCAATGCCGGCGGCAAGCCCTTCAACCTGGGCATGGTGTTCCCGGTCTCCACCCACAACTACGAGCTGCGCTACTGGCTGGCGGCCGGCGGCATTCACCCTGGTTACTACGCCCCGCACAAGGGCGATATCAGTGGTCAGATCGACGCCCAGGCGCTGCTCTCGGTGACCCCGCCGCCGCAGATGCCAGCGACCATGGAAGCCGGCACCATCCATGGCTACAGCGTTGGCGAGCCGTGGAACCAGGCTGCAGTCTTCAAGGGCATCGGTGTACCGGTAGTGGCCGACTACGCCATTCGCAAGAATATGTCGGAGAAGGTTTTCGGCGTGTCCAAGAGCTGGGCCGACGCCAACCCGGAAACCCACAAGCGAGTGGTCAAGGCACTGATCCGTGCCGGCAAGTGGCTGGATGAAAACAACAACGCCAACCGCGCCGAGGCGGTGGAAATCCTCTCCCGCCCGGAATATGTCGGCGCCGATGCCAAGGTGATCGCCAACTCCATGACCGGCACCTTCGAGTTCGAAAAGGGCGACAAGCGCGAGGTACCGGACTTCAACGTGTTCTTCCGCTACCACGCTACCTACCCCTACTACTCCGATGCCGTCTGGTACCTGACCCAGATGCGCCGCTGGGGCCAGATCAGCGAGGCCAAGCCGGACAGCTGGTACTTCGATATGGCCAAGCGCGTGTACCTGCCGCAAATCTACCGCGAAGCCGCCGCCGAGCTGGTCGCCGAAGGCAAGGCCGAGGCCGGTGATTTCCCTCCTGCCGACACCGATGGTTTCCGCGCACCGCTGGGCGACACCATCGACGGTGTGGTCTATGACGGCCGCCAGCCCAATGCCTATCTGCAACAGTTCCAGATCGGCCTGAAAGGCGATACCACGCTCTGATCCATCCCGGGAGCCGGCTTATCGGCTCCCTTCCCCGATTTCAAGAGGACAGGACGATGAGCAACCCGAACATCGCCACCCCGATCCAAGAAACCCTGAAGGCGGCCCGCGCCACGGCGCTGATCAAGCGCTGGGCCCCGCCCATTATTCTGCCGTTGCTGGGCATCCTGCTGTTTCTGCTGTGCTGGCAGGGCCTGGCCAACAATATCCAGACCAGCCTCGGCCAGTTCCCCGGCCCGTTGCAGGTGTCCGAACAGTTTGGCGGCCTGGTCAGCGCTCACCTGCGTGAAAAGGAAAAGGCCAGCGCCTTCTACGAACGCCAGGAAAAACGCAACGCTGCACTGCTGGCAAAGAATCCGGAGGCCGAGATCAAGACTCGCCCCTATACCGGCAAGCCGACTTTCGTGCAGCAGATCTTCACCAGCCTGTACACGGTCATGGCCGGCTTCGCCATTGCCTCGCTGATCGCCATCCCCTTGGGCATCGTCTGCGGCCTGAGCAAGACCATCTACACCGCGATCAATCCGCTGATCCAGGTGTTCAAGCCGGTCTCGCCGCTGGCCTGGCTGCCCCTGGTGACCATGCTGGTGAGCGCCCTGTACGTCAGCGACGACCCGCTGTTCGCCAAGTCCTTCCTCACCTCGGCCTTCACCGTGGCACTGTGCTGCCTGTGGCCGACCGTGATCAACACCACCGTGGGCGTGGCCAGCATCGATCAGGACCTGAACAACGTCAGCAAGGTGCTGCGCCTGTCGCCTTTGACCCACGTGCGGCGCATCGTGCTGCCCGCTGCCCTGCCGATGATCTTCACCGGCCTGCGCCTGTCGCTGGCCACCGGCTGGATGGTGCTGATCGCCGCCGAGATGCTGGCGCAGAACCCCGGCCTGGGCAAATTCATCTGGGACGAGTTCCAGAATGGCAGCTCCAACTCCCTCGGCCGGATCATGGTCGCGGTCATCACCATCGGCCTGATCGGCTTCGTTCTCGACCGCCTCATGCTCATGCTCCAGCGCCACGTCAGCTGGGACAAGAACGCCGACCTGCGCTAACCGCCCCCTTTTCAGGAGTCCGCCATGCACAACGCACATCTCGAGCTGACCGGCGTCGGCATCAGCTTCCCCACCGACAAGGGCCTGTTCTGCGCCCTGCAGAACGTCAACCTGAAGATCGACAAGGGCGAGTTCGTCTCCCTGATCGGCCACTCCGGCTGCGGCAAGTCGACGGTTCTGAACATAGTCGCCGGTCTCTACCAGG
>JBFHPI010000113.1:0-8337 GCA_041592855.1 Pseudomonas sp. | reverse complement strand
GGGAGTCGACGATATGCCCGGCGGAGAAGTCCTTCTGCGCCCGCACATCGAGCACCACGCCCTGCTCGCTGTTGACCAGCGCAGTCAGCTCGCGGCTGTTGAGGGTCTGCCCGCCCTTGCGGGCTTCGGTGAAGATCAGCAAGGCCAGAATCGTGACGAACAAACCGCTCAATACATAGTGGGTAGAGACAAATTCAATCAGGTTGGCAAGCATTACAGAGTTCCAGGGCGGTAAAATCCCGGCAGTATACACAGCCCCACAGGTCGGCCAAAGCCCACCCGGCGGTGACGTATCCTGCACTTGGCCGTAAAATGCCCGACCTTTTTAGCACCGACCGCAGAGCGAGCCAGCTTTATGAGCGCCACGCCCAAACCCCTGGTACTGATCATCCTCGATGGCTTCGGCCATAGCGACAGCCCCGAATCCAACGCCATCATGGCCGCCCATACGCCGGTCTACGACCAGCTGCGCGCCAGCCGCCCCCATGGCCTGATTTCCGGCAGCGGCATGGATGTGGGCCTGCCGGACGGGCAGATGGGTAACTCCGAAGTGGGCCATATGAACCTCGGTGCCGGCCGCGTGGTGTATCAGGACTTCACCCGGGTGACCAAGGCCATCCGCGATGGCGAGTTCTTCAGCAATGCCGCCATCACCCAGGCCGTGGACAAGGCCGCGGGCGCCGGCAAGGCCGTACACATCCTCGGCCTGCTCTCCGACGGTGGCGTGCACAGCCATCAGGATCATCTGGTGGCCATGGCCGAGCTGGCGGCCCAGCGCGGCGCCGAACAGATCTACCTGCATGCTTTCCTCGATGGCCGTGACACCCCGCCCAAGAGCGCCCAGCCGTCCATCGAACTGCTCGACGCCACCTTCGCCAAGCTTGGCAAGGGCCGTATCGCCAGCCTCTGTGGCCGTTATTTCGCCATGGACCGTGACAACCGCTGGGAGCGGGTGGAGCAGGCCTACCAGCTGATCGTCGAGGGCCAGGCCCCCTTCAGCGCCACCAGCGCGGTGGACGGTCTGCAGGCCGCCTATGCCCGCGAGGAGAGCGACGAGTTCGTCAAGCCCACGGTGATCGGCGCCCCGATCAAGGTGGAAGACGGCGACGCGGTGATCTTTATGAACTTCCGCGCCGATCGCGCCCGGGAGCTGACGCGCACCTTTGTCGAGGCCGATTTCAAGGAATTTGCCCGTCCGCGCGCGCCCCAGGTCGAGTTCGTCATGCTCACCCAGTACGCCGCCAGCATCTCGGCGCCCAGCGCCTTCAAACCCGAGGCCCTGACCAATGTGCTGGGCGAATACCTGGCGAAAAACGGCAAGACCCAGTTGCGCATCGCCGAAACCGAGAAATACGCCCACGTCACCTTCTTCTTCTCCGGCGGCCGTGAAGAGCCCTTCCCAGGTGAAGAACGCATCCTGATCCCCTCACCCAATGTCGCCACCTACGACCTCAAGCCGGAGATGAGCGCCCCCGAGGTCACCGACCGCATCGTCGAGGCCATCGAGCAGCAGCGTTATGACGTCATCATCGTCAACTACGCCAATGGCGACATGGTCGGCCATACCGGCGTGTTCAGCGCCGCGGTCAAGGCCGTGGAGTGCCTGGACAGCTGCGTCGGGCGTATTGTCACGGCGCTGGAAAAGGTCGGCGGCGAAGCCCTGATCACTGCCGACCACGGCAACGTGGAACAGATGGAAGACGAAAGCACCGGCCAGGCCCACACCGCCCATACCTGCGAGCCCGTGCCCTTTATCTATGTCGGCCAGCGCCCGGCGCGCATCCGCGAAGGCGGCGTGCTGGCCGATGTGGCACCGACCCTGCTGACCCTGATGGGGCTGCCTGTGCCGGCGGAAATGACCGGCAGCAGCATTGTCGAGTTGAACTGAGCAGAGCACTGGAAACCTGCATGACGGGCTCAGCTCAAGCACCCGTCACGCACCGCCTTCGGGCGGCCAGCTTAAAACTGCTTTTTTAGGCATACTAGGCACGTCCTTCCCCCAGGTGTCGCCCCATGTTTCGCGCCCTTTTGCTCGTTTTGCTGTCCCTGAGCCTCGCTCCCGCCCTGGCGGACGACAAGGCCGAGGCCCAGCGCCAGCTGGAAGCCGCCCGCGCCGACGTCGCCGAGTTGAAAAAAATGCTGGAAACGCTGCAGCAGGAGAAATCCGGCGTGCAGAAGCAGCTGCAGAAAACCGAGACCGAAATGGGCCAGCTCGAACGCCAGGTCAAGGACCTGCAGGACGAGCTGAACAACAGCGAAGAGGAAATCCGCCGACTCGACGCCGAGAAAAAAAAACTGCAAGGCGCGCGCCTTGAGCAGCAGCGCCTGATCGGCATCCAGGCCCGCGCCGCCTACCAGAGTGGCCGCCAGGAATATCTCAAGCTGCTGCTCAACCAGCAGAATCCGGAAAAATTCTCACGCACCCTGACCTACTACGACTACCTCAGCGAAGCACGTCTGGAACAGCTGCAGGCCTTTAACGAAACCCTGCGCCAGCTGGCCAACGTCGAACAGGACATCGTCCACCACCAGACCCAGCTGCAACAGCAGCGTGGCGAGCTGGACAGCCGCCGCGAGCAACTGGCTGTCGTGCGCAAGGAGCGCCAGCTGGCTCTGGCCAAGCTCAACACGCAATTCAGCGCCCAGGACCAGAAGCTCAAGGCCCGCCAACAGGACCAGGCCAACTTTGCCCGCACCATCAAGGCCATCGAGGAAACCCTGGCCCGCCAGGCACGGGAGGCCGAACAGGCGCGCCAGCGCGAACTGCAGGCCCGCCAGCAAGAGCAGCAGCGCAGCAGCAGCGCTGCTCCTGGCGGCCAACTGGTCAGCTCTGCCGGCGCCTTTGGCGGGCCCTTTGCCCAGGCCCGGGGCAAGCTGCCCTGGCCGGTGGATGGCCGCCTGACCGCCCGTTTCGGCACCCCGCGCGGCGGTGATGCGCGGACCAAATGGGACGGCGTGCTGATCAGCGCCAGCGCCGGCAGCCAGGTGCGCGCCGTGCATGGCGGGCGGGTAGTGTTCGCCGACTGGTTGCGCGGCGCCGGACTTCTGGTCATCCTCGACCATGGTGGCGGTTATCTGAGCCTCTACGGCCACAATCAGAGCCTGCTGCGCGAGGCTGGCGAAGTGGTCAAGGCCGGCGACCCGATCGCCACCGTCGGCAACACCGGCGGCCAGGACAGCCCGGCACTGTATTTCGCCATCCGCCAGCATGGGCAGCCCAGCGACCCCGCACGCTGGTGCCGCACGCAGGGATAAGCGTTGCGTTAACAGGCTTTTCGGCCAGGCAGGGCAACTGCCAGCCACCCAGGACAGGAGCTCGACCCACGATGCCATATTTGCCCCGCCTCACCCCGCTAGCCCTGAGCATCTGCCTGCTGGCCAGCCCCGCCCTGCTCCAGGCCAACCCCGAGGGCACGGAGCGCGCGCCGCTGCCGCTGGACGACCTGCGCACCTTTGCCGAGGTGATGGACCGGATCAAGGCCGCTTATGTCGAACCGGTCAGCGACAAGACCCTGCTGGAAAATGCCATCAAGGGCATGCTCAGCAACCTTGACCCGCACTCGGCCTATCTGGAGCCGGAAGCCTTCCGCGATCTGCAGGAAAGTACCAGTGGCGAATTCGGCGGCTTGGGCATCGAAGTGGGCACTGAAGACGGCTTTCTCAAGGTGGTCTCGCCCATCGACGACACCCCGGCGTCCGCCGCCGGCATTCAGCCCGGCGACCTGATCCTGAAGATCGACGGCCAGCCGACCAAGGGCCTGTCACTGATGGAAGCCGTGGACAAGATGCGCGGCAAGGCCGGCAGCAAGATCGAACTGACCCTGATCCGCGACGGCGGCAAACCCTTCGAGGTCAAGCTGACCCGCGCGGTGATCAAGGTGCGCAGCGTCAAGAGCCAGCTGCTCGACGGCGGCTACGGCTACCTGCGCATCACCCAGTTCCAGGTCAACAGCGGCGAGGAAGTCGGCAAGGCGCTAAACAAGCTGCGCAAGGAACACGGCAAGAAACTCAACGGCCTGGTACTGGATCTGCGCAACAACCCCGGCGGGGTGCTGCAGGCGGCGGTGGAAGTCACCGACCACTTCCTCAAGCAAGGCCTGATCGTCTACACCGAGGGGCGCATCGCCAACTCCGAGCTGCGCTTCAACGCCGACCCGGCCGATGCCAGCGAAGGCGTGCCCATGGTGGTGCTGATCAACGGCGGCAGCGCCTCGGCCTCGGAGATCGTCGCCGGTGCCCTGCAGGATCACAAGCGCGGCGTGCTGATGGGCACCGACAGCTTCGGCAAGGGCTCGGTACAGACCGTGCTGCCGCTGAACAACGACCGCGCCCTGAAGCTGACCACCGCGCTGTACTTCACCCCCAACGGCCGCTCCATCCAGGCCCAGGGCATTACCCCGGACATCGAGGTGGCCCGCGCCAAGGTCACCCGCGAGCAGGACGAAATCGGCGTCAAGGAGGCCGACCTGCAGGGCCATTTGGGCAATGGCAATGGCGGCGCGGACAAACCGAGCAAGGCCAAAACCACCCAGAACCGGCCCCAGGATGACGATTACCAGCTCAGTCAGGCACTGAATCTGCTCAAGGGCCTGAATATCACCCGCGGCAACTGAGGCAGCCCTGCAGAGCCGCTGAGCAGGCAGCAAAAAGCCCGACCTTGAGCGCTCAAGGCCGGGCTTTTTTACTGACTTTAAAGGTAGTTATTGACCATCTCGTCGACATAGCCCTCGGCACGCATCTCGTCCAGCGCCTTCTGCAGGCGCTCGACCACCTCATCCGGGGTGTCCTTGTTCAGCGCCAGATAGAGTTCGGCTTCGTTAAAGCGCAGCACGGTATTCAGGCCGCTGACCCCCTCCTGCTTGGCCAGGTAGCGACCAACCGGGTCAGTGGTGGCCCACAGGTCGATCTTGCCGCCGAGCAGCTTCTTGATGTTTTCCTGATCACGCAGGGCGTTGACCGGGGCCAACCCCTGGCTTTCCAGATGCTGACTGACCGCATCATTCTTGTAGGCGCCGATGCGGTACTGCGCGGCTTCCTGCAGGCTGGCGACACTGATGTTATTACCCGGCGCCGCGAGCAACACCCAGCCGGTCTTGGCCAGAGGGCCCACCCACTTGAACAGCGGCTGGCGCTCGGCGGTAAAGGTGGTGGAGAACAGGGCGTAGTTGGGCTTGTCCAGGGTCAGGCGATAGAGGCGATCCCAGGGAAAGCGCAGGCTCAGGTTGTACTGGATGCCGGCGCGCTTGAACATCTCGCGCACCACTTCGGTGCTGATGCCGTCGATGCCATCGTCCCGGGCAAAGTTCTTGTCATCCACCGCCATATTGAAGGGTGGGAAATTCTCCGTCAGCAGCACCACCTTGTAGTCGGCAGGCAACTCGGCATGGGCCGCACAGGCAGACAGCAACAGGCCGCCCAGAAATAGGTTCTTGAAGGTCTTGATCATGGTTCCACGCTCGCATGACTTGTGGTTATTGGCTGGCGCGGCAGCGGCTTATGGCCGCTACCGATTCGGCGACAACGGAGGCAACCGATGCCCTGAGGCCTACAGATAGCTGTCGAGAATATCGTCGACAAAGCCTTCCTGGCGCATCTTGTCGAGCTCTGACTGCAACTTCTGCACCACCTCATCCGGCACTTCCTTGTTCAGTGCCAGGTACAACTCGGCACTGTCAAAACGCAGGATGGTTTTCAGACCGGTAATGCCCTCCTGCTTGGCCAGGTAGCGGCCGGCAGGATCACCAGTGGCCCACAGGTCAATCTGCCCACCCATCAGCTTGTGTGCATTGAGCTGGTCGCGCAGCGCCGTAACAGGCTCAAGCCCCTTCTCAACCAGATATTCGGCAATGGCGTCACCCTTGTAGGCGCCGACCTTGTATTGCTTGGCATCGTCCAGGCTGTTCAGGCTGATGGCGCTGTCGCTCTTGCCCAGCAGTACCCAGTCATCCGGGCCGATGGGACCGACCCATTTGAACAGGTTTTCCCGCTCGGGCAGTCGGGCCGTGACAAACACCCCGTAATCCGGCTTTTCCAGGGCCAGCTTGTAGATACGGTCCCAGGGAAAACGCAGGGTCAGGTTGTACTGGATGCCGGCACGCTTGAACATTTCGCGGATGATATCCACGGCGATGCCGTCGATATTGTCTTCCTGGGCGAAGTTCTTGCCGTTGATGGCCATGTTGTAGGGCGGGAAGTTCTCCGTCAGCAGCACCATGCGGTAGTGGGACGGAATCTCGGCCTGGGCGGTGCCCGCGAGAAACAGGCAGGCAGCCAGACAGGCAGTCAGCAGAGGTGTGCGCATAGGGTCTCTCTTGTTATTTGGGGTAATGCGCAGAGGAGATTAACCAGTCAGCTCTAACCGGCCTAGTCCTGGCCGGGGAAAAGTGACCGACGGGTCACGCTTCTACTCTCGCGCAGCGTGGTGCGCAGTTTACCCAAGCCTGGCCCGACGCACTGCCAACCTGCCCGCAGGCACGGACGGATGTCGCATTAACGTACGACTATGCCGCGGCTGGCCAAATAGGCCTTGGCTTCCGGCACGGTGTACTCACCGAAATGGAAGATGCTCGCCGCCAGCACCGCCGCGGCCTTGCCCTCAAGAATGCCGGCAGCCAGATGCTCAAGGTTGCCGACGCCACCGGAGGCGATCACCGGAATGCCCACGGACTCGCTGATAGCCCGGGTCACGCCAAGGTCATAGCCGCTCTTTACGCCGTCCTGATCCATGCTGGTCAGAAGGATCTCGCCGGCCCCCAGGCCTTCCATCTTCTTGGCCCACTGCACCGCATCCAGACCGGTCGGTTTGCGCCCGCCATGGGTAAAGATTTCCCAGCGCAGGGCTTCACCCGGCCTGGAGACTTTCTTGGCGTCGATGGCCACGACAATGCACTGCGAGCCGAAGCGCGAAGCCGCCTCACCGACAAACTCCGGG
The DNA here is from genome assembly GCA_041592855.1 of Pseudomonas sp. Classification (GTDB taxonomy): domain Bacteria; phylum Pseudomonadota; class Gammaproteobacteria; order Pseudomonadales; family Pseudomonadaceae; genus Aquipseudomonas. The sequence goes on along the minus strand of JBFHPI010000113.1, from coordinate 1,406 downwards.
GTGAAGACTGCGGCGGTATTGATCGACACCTTGTCCGCACCGGCGTTGAGCAGGTTGCGAATGTCCTGCACGGTGCGTACCCCACCGCCCACGGTCAGCGGGATAAACACCTGACTGGCCATGCGCTCGACGGTATGCAGGGTGGTGTCGCGACCATCACTGCTGGCAGTGATGTCGAGAAAGGTGATCTCGTCGGCACCCTGCTCGTCGTAGCGCCGGGCGATTTCCACCGGATCGCCGGCGTCGCGGATATTCTCGAACTGAACACCCTTGACCACGCGGCCGTTGTCCACGTCGAGGCAGGGGATAATGCGTTTAGCCAGTGCCATATCGGTATTCCCGTAGGGTATCGCGGGGCCGCCCAGGCGGCGCGCACCGCCAGAGCAGGCCAATCAGCCTTTGAAGTTATCGCAGAAGGCCTGGGCCTCAGCCACATCCAGGGTGCCTTCGTAGATGGCACGGCCGGTGATGGCGCCGATAATGCCCGGGGAGCGGGCCAGCAGCAGCTTCTCGATGTCGCCCAGGTTGTGGATGCCGCCGGAGGCGATCACCGGGATACGGCTGGCAGCAGCCAGGGCTGCCGTAGCCTCGACGTTGCAGCCCTGCATCATGCCGTCCTTGGCGATATCGGTATAAACGATGGCCGATACGCCGTCCGCCTCGAAGCGCTTGGCCAGGTCGGTGGCCTGCACGCTGGACACTTCCGCCCAGCCGTCGGTGGCGACGAAGCCGTCCTTGGCATCCAGACCGACGATCACCTTGCCGGGGAAGGCCTTGCAGGCGTCGGTGACGAACTGCGGATCCTTCACCGCCTTGGTGCCGATGATCACGTAGCTGACGCCGGCACGCACATAGTGCTCGATGGTTTCCAGGGTGCGGATGCCGCCACCGATCTGGATCGGCAAGGTCGGGTAGCGCTTGGCGATAGCGGTGACCACCTCGCCGTTGACTGGCTGGCCCTCGAAGGCGCCATTGAGGTCGACCAGATGCAGGCGGCGGCAGCCCCCATCGACCCACTTGGCAGCCATGCTCACCGGGTCATCGGAAAACACCGTGGAGTCTTCCATACGGCCCTGGCGCAAACGCACACAGGCGCCGTCTTTCAGATCAATAGCGGGAATAATCAGCATTGCGTTGTTTGTCCTGAAACTTGTGCCAAGCACGAATTCGATTAATTACCAGCGGCCATCCCAGGCGGCGAAGTTCTGCAGCAGCTGCAGGCCGTGGGTATGGCTCTTCTCCGGATGGAACTGCACGGCAAAGCGCGAGCCTTCAGCCAGTGCGGCGGCGAACTCCTTGCCATAGTGGCCGCGACCGACCACCTGCTGAGCCTTAGCAGCCTCGATGTAGTAGCTGTGCACAAAGTAGAAGCGCGCCATATCCGGAATGTCGTGCCACAGCGGGTG
>JBFHPI010000112.1:0-8347 GCA_041592855.1 Pseudomonas sp. | reverse complement strand
GCCGAGGGCTACAATCCGCTCGGTGGTCGAGAATAGCGGGGCAGGGGCGAGAAAGCTGGGCTCGGGCGCGGGCATCCTGGCGGGTTTGGCCGGCAGGCTGCGGGGGTGGCTACGGGAGGCCAGCTCGATCTGGCGAATCAACTCCCCCGAGAGTTGCTGCAAGCTGTCCTTCAAGCCTACCTGGGCCTTGGTGAACACACCGACGGCACCGGCAGCAAGGGCTTCCAGGGTAACGGCGGCACCGGCTTCGGTCAGAGTTGAACAGATCAGGGTTGGGGTGGGCCGTTCGGCCATCAGCTTGCGCAGAAAGGTCAGGCCGTCCATGCGCGGCATTTCCACATCCAGAACCAGTACATCGGGCCAGTTGCGCTGCATTTTCTCCAAGGCAAACAGTGGATCGGCCGCCTGACCAATCACCTCGATACCGGGATGATTCTGCAAACAGGCACTAAGCACTTGCCGCACCAGCGCTGAGTCATCGACGATGAATACCTTGATCATGCGCGTATCCTCAACTGACTGGGGTCGTGTAAATCCGTGCAGGTGATCCGGCCGGTTCGTGCATCCAGGCACAGGCGCCGGTAACTGCCGCCCAAGGCTTGCTGGTTGATTTTCCAGTCCAGCGCTTCGAAGCGCTGGCGCGCAAAGTTCACGTTCTGGCTGGCGACATTAAGGTTGCTACCACGTTGGGGCAGCAACTGTGTGCCGCCGCCAAAAAGGCCTTTTTGATACTCGCTGGGGTGTGTGCCGAACCGTGCCATATCGGCCTGCAACTGGGTGAACACCGCCTGCCCATAGTGGGTGTCGTCGGGGTCAAAGCGTTTGCCACCCGGTAATAGAAAGTGGGTCAGGGCAGACAGGTGCAGGCGTGGATGCCAGAGCGTCACCGCCACGCAGGAACCGAGCAGCGTCACCAGGTTGCCGTGGTACTGACCGAAGAAATAGTCGCCGGGCATCAGAAACTGCTGGCTATTCATCGATGTTTATACACCGATGGAGCCACAGTTCTGATCGCTAGATCGAGGCCATGCAGGCTTTCCGCATGGCCGACAAACAACAGACCATGGGGTTCGAGTTGCTGCAGCAAACGCGCCACGATCGCACGCTTGTCTTCAGGGGAAAAATAGATCAGTACGTTACGCAGGAAAATCACATCGTAGCGACCCAGGTCAGTGGGCAGTGGGCGCATCAGATTGATTTCCCGGGTCAGCACACGGCTGCGTAATTCACTGACGATTCGAAACTGCCCCTCATACTCACCGATACCGCGCCGGCAGTGGCGTTTCAGCCAGCCTGGGGCGAACGCTTTGGCTTCATCCAGGGGGTAGATGGCGTTGCGTGCCTTTTCCAGCATGCGCTGGCTGAGGTCGCTGGCCAGAATCGACCAGTCCTTGGTCTTGGCATGTTCGGCCATGACCATGGCCAGGCTGTAGGGCTCCTCACCCGATGAACAGGCCGCACTCCACAGGCGCAGCGATCCCTGTTGCTGCTCCAGCCAGCTGGCCAGGAAGGTGAAATGCTGTGGCTCGCGGAAAAAGAACGTCTCGTTGGTGGTCAGCAGATCGATCACCAGGCGCCGCTCGTCCACATGCTGCGCGTCGTCGAGCAGGGCCATGTAGTCGCTGTAGCTGGGCACTCCGAGCACCCGCAGGCGGCGCAACAGGCGTCCGGCAATCAGCGGCCGCTTGTGCTCGCTCATATGGATGCCGGACGCCTCGACCATCAGGCGCTGCAGCTGGCTGAACTCACGGTCGCCGAGGCTCGGCAAGCTGTTGATGGCCATTCTAGCTTGTCCGCACTACTGCGTGGTTGCGCTCGAGAATATCCTCCAGCGAGAGCACCCGGCGCACATCGAGCATGATGGTAAAGCCCCGTTCATCGCGCGCCATACCGGCGATGAAATCGGTGCGAATTCCGGCTCCGAAGGCAGGAGCGGTTTCCACATCGGCGCTGTTGATGTCGAGCACTGCATCCACTGCATCGACCACCAGGCCGATGCGTTGCTGTAGCTCATTGAGCTGCAGTTCTATGATGATAATGCAGGTGCGTTTGCCCGGAACGGTTAGTTCGCTGCCCAGACGGGCGGCCAGGTCCAGCACCGGCACTACGTTACCGCGCAGGTTGATCACGCCATGAATGCAGCTGGGCATCATGGGCACCGTGGTGATCTGGCCGTATTCCATAATCTCCCTGACCAGCTCGATGGGCAGTGCGTAGCGTGCTTGGCGCACCCGAAACGATAGGTGCTGCACGCCGCTGGGCAGCGTGTTCTCTGAAGTGAAAACTTGAGGCAGGTTCATGGCGAACTCCTCAGTTGAAGCTGACAAACTGGCTGTCATCGATCAGGCCGTTGCTCGACGCATCGCCGCGAATCACGCGGTGCTGGCGTTGCGGGGCCTGGCTGGGGGCTTGCTGGGGCATACGCGGCGTGTATTTGCTGGCGGCCTTGGCATCCAGGCGGAAGTAGCTGATCAGCTCAAGCAGTTGCGCAGCTTGTGCATTCATTTCCTCGGAGGTGGCAGCCAGTTCCTCGGAGGCTGAGGCGTTCTGCTGGGTGATCTGGTTCATCTGGCCCATGGCGATGTTGATCTGCGCCGCGCCGGTGCTCTGCTCCTGAGAGGCGGCGGTGATTTCCTGGACCAGATCGGAGGTCTTCTGGATGTTCGGCACGATGGCATCGAGCAGCTTGCCGGCGTGTACGGCCAGGTGCACGCTGTTTGCGGCCACACCGCCGATTTCCTGGGCGGCGACCTGGCTACGCTCGGCCAGCTTGCGCACTTCGGCCGCCACCACTGCAAAGCCTTTACCCTGATCGCCGGCGCGGGCCGCTTCAATGGCGGCGTTGAGGGCCAGCAGGTTGGTCTGGTAGGCGATGTCATCGATGATGCCAATCTTGTCGGCGATCTGCTTCATGGCAACAACCATTTCCTGCACCGCGCGACCGCCTTCAACCGCATCATTGGAGGCTTTGCCGGCGATGCCGTCGGTGATCTTGGCGCTTTCGGTATTCTGGTTGATCGAGGCGGACATCTGCTCCACCGAGGCGCCGGTTTCTTCCAGGCTGGCGGCCTGCTCGCTGGCGGCCTGGCTAAGTGACTGGGAAGTGGCGCTGACTTCTTCGGAGGCCGAGGACAGGGAGTCGGCGGCGCTGCGCACATCGCCCATGATCGAGCGCAGACGCTCGGTCATATGCTTCATGGCGCCCAGCAGACGGCCGGTTTCATCCTTGCGATCGACCAGTACGACAATTCCCAGATCACCGGCGGCCAGGCTGTCGGCAACACTGACGGCGCGATTCAACGGACGGGTGATGCTGCGGGTGATAAACCAGGCCAGAAACAGGCCGATGAGTAGCGCCCCCAGCAGGTTGATAATGATGGAGAGCCTTGCATTGCCATAGAGCAGGTCGCCGTGTTTGCTGGCGCTAATGGCACCCTGGTTATTCAGCTCGACGATGGCCGAAAGGGCGCTTTCAGCATTACGGTAGGCGGTCAGGGAGTCGCCATTAAACAGCGCCTTGGCTTCATTGGTGAGGCTCTTGCGGGAAAAATCCAGCAGGGTCTTACTGATGTTCTGGTACTGGGCCCATTCTGTTTCAAAGGTCCTGAGCAAGCGCCGTTCTTCATCATTGGCCAGCAGTTCTTCAACCTTGGCCCGGCGCGCCTCGATTTCGCCTACGACATTGAGTGCGTCCTGTTCCAGCGCGGTCATCTCTTCCTCACTCAAGGCGAGGATATGTCGCGATTCGCGCATCCGGTACACCGCACCGTAGTAGCGCATTTCCTGGGCGGCGCGCATTGCCGGCAGCCAGCTGACCTCGATATCGGTGGAGACCTGATTGACCTCAGCCAGCTTGTTGATGGCGAATACACCTACAAACGCTGTGAAACCCAGTAGCAGCAGAAACGAGGCAAGCAGCTTGTTGGCAATCTTCAGATTGTAGAACCACTGCATGGTGTGAACTCCGCGTATTGTCTGGGCCTTTTCGGGCATTGACTGAAACAAAGGTTGTAGAACCACAGGTTTTGCTTTGATCAGGCGCTCGCCGTTGTTTCAGTGAGAGCCTTTCTACCCACACAGCGTTTTTGCGCGGTATGTTTTGCTCGCTCAAGTGACGTCAGGTGCTCAGTGTTCTGCGCCTCAGGTGGCTTGAGCCACCACGCGGTTGAGCTCGAGGATGTCCTCGAGCGAGAGCACCCGACGTACATCGAGCATGATGGTGAAGCCACGCTCATCGCGCGCCATGCCGGCAATGAAGTCGGTGCGTATCCCGGCACCAAAGGTCGGTGCGGTCTCGATATCGGCGGCGTCGATGTCCAGCACCGCATCCACCGCATCCACCACCAGGCCGATGCGTTGCTGCAAGTCATTGAGCTGCAGTTCGATGATCACGATGCAGGTGCGTTTACCCGGTACTGTCAGGCTATTGCCCAGGCGCGCAGCCAGGTCCAGCACCGGCACCACGTTACCGCGCAGGTTGATCACCCCGTGTATACAGCTGGGCATCATCGGTACGGTGGTGATCTGGCCGTACTCGATAATCTCCCGTACCAGTTCAATGGGCAGGGCGTAACGCGCCTGCCGCACACGGAAGGACAGGTGCTGCACGCTGCCGGGCAGCGCGCCCTGCGCCTGCATGAGTTGAGGCAAGCTCATCGATCGGCCCTCAGTTGAAATGGACGAACTGGCTGTCATCGACCCGCCCGCTGTCTGATGCCTGGCCGCGAATCATGCGGCTCTGACGTCCAGCCATTGATTGCGCCGGCTCGCGGCTGGCTGGGGAGTGGCCGTTGCCTGCTTTTTCATCCAGGCGGAAGTAGCTGATCAACTCCAGCAACTGCGAGGCCTGGGCGTTCATCTCCTCGGAGGTGGCGGCCAGTTCCTCGGAGGCCGAGGCGTTCTGCTGGGTGATCTGGTTCATCTGGCCCATGGCGATGTTGATCTGCGCGGCGCCGGTGCTCTGTTCCTGGGATGCGGCGGTGATCTCCTGCACCAGGTCGGAGGTCTTCTGAATGTTTGGCACGATGGCATCGAGCAGCCTGCCGGCCTGTTCGGCCAGGTGCACGCTGTTGCCGGCTACGCCGCCGATCTCCTGGGCGGCCACCTGGCTGCGTTCGGCCAGCTTGCGCACTTCGGCGGCCACCACGGCAAAGCCTTTGCCGTGATCGCCGGCGCGGGCGGCCTCGATGGCCGCGTTGAGCGCCAGCAGGTTGGTCTGATAGGCAATGTCGTCGATGATGCCGATCTTGTCGGCAATCTGCTTCATGGCCACGACCATTTCCTGCACTGCCCGGCCGCCTTCGACTGCGTCGCCAGCCGCCTTGCCGGCGATGCCGTCGGTGACCTTGGCACTCTCGGTGTTCTGGGTGATGGAGGCCGACATCTGTTCCACCGAGGCGCTGGTTTCCTCAACGCTGGCGGCCTGTTCACTGGCGGCCTGGCTGAGAGACTGAGACGTGGCGCTGACCTCTTCGGAGGCCGAGGATAGGGAGTCTGCGGCGCTGCGCACATCCCCCATGATGCTGCGTAAGCGCTCGGTCATATGCTTCATGGCATTGAGCAGGCGGCCGGTTTCATCCTTGCGGTCGACCACGACCTCCACGCTCAGATCACCGGCGGCCAGGCTATCAGCCACGCTGACCGCGCGGTTGAGCGGACGGGTGATGCTGCGGGTGACGAAGAAGGCGATCATGACCGCCAGAATGACGGCCACCAGGCTGATGCTGACAATGCTTTTTATCGCCGAGGCATAGATCACGTCGGTTTCCTGGCCGGCGGCGTCCATCATTTCGGCCTGCAAATCAATATAGCTCTCAAGCGTATTCTGGGCGGCTGTAATCGCCGGGCGCAGGTTTGAAATCATGTAGGCCGCCGCCGCCGCCTTGTCGCTCTGGTTCAGTTCACTCGTGCGCTTGAGTGCGTTCAGCACCTGCTCCAGCTGTTCGGCCAGTTCGCGCATGAGCGCCTGGCCCTTTTCGTTTAGGCGCATGCTCTGGAATTTCTTGAGCTTTTCATCCAGTGTCTGGGCGCGCTCGAATGCCACCTGGGTATCGGCGGCAGACATCTGCGGGTCGGTCACTGCCACCGAGGTGTAAGCGCGGCGGGCTAAACTGTGCAGATCATCGGTCATGCCGTAGGCCAGCTTGGCCCTGGGCCAGCGCTCGTAGACCACGTCATTGATTGACGCATTGATCGTCGAGGTTTCACGCAGGCCGAGTGCGCCGATCACACTCAACAGAACGGTGAGCAGGGCAAAGCCGATACCCAGGCGTACGCCAATTTTCATATTGCTGATGAGATTCATTGTTTTTTCTCCGTGCTAACCCGTGATGTCGAGGCGGGCTTTGTTCTGGCGCAACTCGGCACCGGGGCTTGTCACCTGGTTTTGCAGGTGGCGGAACAGGCTTGGAATATCCAGGATCAGGGCGACTTGCCCAGTGCCCAGAATGGTGGAACCGCCGATGCCCTGCAGGTGTTGAAAGAGCGGGGCCAGTGGTTTGATTACGGTTTGCAGCTCGCCATGCAGGTGATCGACAACCAGGCCGATTTGTTGCCGGCCCTGGCTGACCACCACGATATTGCGGCGCTTGCTATCACTCGGCGGCAGCTGAAAATGCGCTGCCAGGGACAGGCAGGGTAGGGGTTTGCCGCGCAAGTTAAGGTAGCCATACGTGCCGTCGAGCTGGGCGTCGTCCTGCTCCAGGCACTCGGTGACCATGTCCAGCGGAATGACGAAAAACTCTTCGCCCAGGCTGATCAGAAAACCATCGATAATCGCCAGGGTCAGAGGCAGGCGCACGCGGAAGGTGCTACCGCGACCCTCATGCGATTCGATCTCGATGGTGCCACGCAAGGCATCGATGGTGCTGCGCACCACGTCCATGCCCACGCCACGACCAGACAGGTCGGAGACGCTGTCGGCGGTGGAAAAGCCGGCGGCAAAGATCAAGGCGTGAATGTCGGCATCATCCAGCTGCGCCTGGTCGTCGATCAGCCCGCGCTCAATGGCCTTCTGGCGAATTCTGTCGGTGTTCAGGCCGCGGCCGTCGTCGCTGACTTCGATCACGATCATGCCTGACTCATGATAGGCATTGAGGCGCAGCAGACCTTCGCGGCTCTTGCCGACGCGCTGGCGATCATCGCCCGACTCTATGCCGTGATCCATGGCATTGCGTACCAGGTGGGTCAGGGGGTCGGCGAGCTTGTCGATCACGGACTTGTCCAGCTCGGTCTCCGCGCCGCGAATCTCCAGGCGGATATCCTTGCCCAGCTGCTGGCTGACATCGCGTACCACGCGGTTGAAGCGATTGAAGGTGTCGCCAATTTCGATCATGCGCAGTTTCAGCGCGGCTTCACGGATCTGCTCGACATGCTGGTTGACCAGCAGGGTGGTTTCCACGCAGCCATTATCGCCGTGTGACTGGGCGCGCAACTGCGCACCGGCGGCGCTGATCACCAGTTCGCCGACCAGGTTGATCAGTTCGTCGAGCTTGTTGGCGGCCACGCGAATCTGGCTGCTTTCATGGCTGCGTTTGTCGCGTGCGGGCTGCCTGTCGCGGCTGGCCTGCTGCTTGTCCAGCGCGGCGCTGACCGCCTGGGGCGCCACCAGGCCCTCTTCGACCAGCAGGCCGCCCAGGGCCGGCTTGGGCTCGGCGCTAAGCCCCTGTTGTAGCGCCAGGCCCTCGGCAAGCTCACGTTCGGTCAACAGGCCGCTGGCAATCAGGATCTGGCCAATGCGCGCATCGCTCTCCGGCAGGTCATTAATCAGCTGGATGTAGTCGTTCAAGGCGCTATCGGGCGGCAGGATGCGCAGGGTGCAAAAGTCCTGGATAAACTCGAATACGGCCTCGATTTCGCTTTTGCTGGCGGCGCTGTGCAGGTCAATTTCTAGGCCCAGGTAGCAGCATTCCGGGTCCATCTCGGCCAGGCTGGGCAGCGCTTCGTCGACCACTTGCAGGTGCTGGATATCCCCCAGTCGCGCCAGGTAGCGCAGGAAGGCCGCCGGATCAAAGCCGTTACGCAGCAGGTCGGCATGAAAGCGCAGGGAAATGTGCCAGCTGCCGTCGACATTGCTGCGGGCTGGTTTCTCCAGTTGACCGCGGACCATGCTGGCCGAGGCCTGCAAGGTCTGCCCCGGTGGCGTTGTCGCATGCAGGCCGTGTCCGGCCAGGGCGCTGATCAGTTCATCCTGATGGGTCGCATCGACCTGCAGCTCGCCGCTTTGCGGGTCGATCAGCTCGACCATCGAGCTGATCTCGTCCAGGCAGCGCAGCATCAGCGAGACCAGAGGCGAGGATAGCGAGCACTTGCCGTCGCGCACGGCCATCAACAGGTTTTCCAGGTGATG
>JBFHPI010000111.1:0-8351 GCA_041592855.1 Pseudomonas sp. | reverse complement strand
AATCTGGGCGTGATCGGCAAGATCTTTATGTCCTGGTTGATCACGCTGCCGGTGGGTGCTGGCCTGTCCATTCTCTTCTTCTTTATCCTGCGTAGTATCTTCGCCTAAGGCGATCCGGGGTTTTATCTGCGCAGGCGATGCTTCTATGATGGGGCTCGCCTGCGGAGATTGCCCATGCCCCTGCCTTCATTTAAAGAACAGTTCGCCGCGCTGATTGCCGCGCCATCGGTGAGCTGTACCCAGGCTCGCTGGGATCAGAGCAACCGCCCGGTGATTGAGCTGTTGGTCGCCTGGCTGAGTGATCTGGGCTTTGCCTGCGAAACCCAGGAAATTACCCCCGGTAAATTCAACCTGCTGGCCAGCTACGGCAGCGGCCCTGGTGGTCTGGTGCTGGCCGGGCATAGCGATACCGTGCCCTTTGATGCTGCCCTGTGGCAGAGCGATCCGCTCAAGCTCACCGAGCTGGATGGGCGCTGGGTGGGCCTGGGCAGTTGCGACATGAAGGGCTTTTTTGCTTTGGTGATCGAGGCGGTGCAGCCGCTGCTGCAGCAGCGTTTCCAGCAGCCGTTGCTGATTCTTGCCACCTGCGATGAAGAAAGCTCCATGTCCGGCGCCCGTGCCCTGGCGGCAGCCGGTCGGCCGCTGGGGCGTGCCGCGGTAATTGGTGAGCCGACCGGGTTGAAACCCATCCGCCTGCACAAGGGCATCCTGATGGAGCGCATCGATATCCTCGGGCAGAGCGGTCATAGCTCCGACCCCCGTCTGGGCCACAGTGCCCTGGAGGCCATGCAGGATTTGTTGGGCGAGTTGCGCGGCCTGCGCACGCAGTGGCAGCGTGAATTCAATAACCCGCAATTCAGCGTGCCGGTGCCGACCCTGAACCTGGGTTGTATTCATGGCGGTGACAACCCCAACCGTATCTGCGGCCAGTGCGCCCTGGAGTTCGACCTACGCCCCTTGCCGGGCATGGACCCCGAACAGCTGCGTGCCGCCATCCGCCAGAAGCTGGTGCCACTGGCCGAACTGCATGGCGTACGTATCGACTATGGGCCACTGTTCCCCAGCGTACCGCCCTTCGAGCAGGCCGCCGATGCCGAACTGGTGCGTCTCGCCGAGCAGCTCACCGGTCATACGGCGGCATCGGTAGCATTTGCCACCGAAGCCCCTTATCTTCAGCACCTCGGCTGTGAAACCCTGGTGCTGGGCCCCGGCGATATCGACTGCGCCCACCAGCCTGGCGAATACCTGGAGCTTTCGCGTATCGAGCCGACCCTGGAGCTGCTGCGCAAGCTGATTGCCCATTACTGCCTGCAACCTGCCACCCCTAAGTCACCTGGAGGAGAGAACGCGTGAAGCTGCCCCCACTGCGACGATAAAGCGCCCGCGGCTGCTTCGTCCGGCGCGTGATGCGCCTCCATGCGTTCTTCTCGAATCAGGGTTTTTCAAGCAATGTTTGATCACGTTAACTGGCTGCGCCACGCCTCGCCCTATATCAACGCCCACCGTGACTGCACCTTTGTAGTGATGTTGCCGGGGGAGGGCGTGGCTCACCCGAATTTCGGCAATATCGTCCATGACCTGGTGCTGCTGCACAGCCTCGGCGTACGCCTGGTGCTGGTGCATGGCTCGCGCCCGCAGATCGAGGCACGCCTGGCCGCCCGCGGCCTGACCCCGCACTTCTATCGCGATCTGCGGGTTACCGACGGGCCGACCCTGGAGTGCGTGATCGATGCTGTGGGGCAACTGCGTATCGCCATCGAAGCCCGCCTGTCCATGGATATGGCGCGCTCGCCGATGCAGGGCGCGCGGCTACGGGTGGCCAGTGGCAACTTCGTCACTGCGCGGCCCATCGGCGTGCTGGACGGGGTCGACTACCACCACACCGGTGAGGTGCGCCGGGTTGACCGCAAGGGCATCAATCGCCTGCTGGATGAGCGCAGCATCGTCTTGCTGTCGCCGCTGGGCTATTCACCCACCGGGGAAATCTTCAACCTGGCCTGCGAGGATGTGGCCACCCGCGCGGCGATCGAGCTGGATGCCGACAAGCTGCTGCTGTTCGGCGCCGAATGCGGTCTGCTCGACGAAGTCGGCAAACTGGTGCGCGAGTTGCGCCCGCAGCAGGTCCCGGCCCATCTGCAGCGTCTGGGCAACAGTTACCAGGGCGAGTTGCTGGATGCCGCAGCCCAGGCCTGCAGTGCCGGCGTGCGGCGCAGCCATATCGTCAGCTATGCCGAGGACGGTGCGCTGCTCAGCGAACTGTTCACCCGTACCGGTAACGGCACCCTGGTGGCCCAGGAGCAGTTCGAGTCCCTGCGCGAGGCGACCATCGAGGATGTCGGCGGGCTGATCGAGCTGATCACCCCCCTGGAGGATCAGGGCATTCTGGTGCGCCGCTCGCGGGAGGTGCTGGAGCGGGAGATCGAGCAGTTCAGTATCGTCGAACGCGAGGGGCTGATTATCGCCTGCGCGGCGCTGTACCAGATTGCCGATTCGGATTTCGGCGAGCTGGCTTGTCTGGCGGTCAATCCGGCCTATCGCCATGGCGGGCGTGGTGACGAACTGCTTGAGCGTATCGAGGAACGGGCCCGGGCCCAGGGCCTAAAAACCCTGTTCGTGCTGACCACCCGTACCGCCCATTGGTTTCGCGAGCGCGGCTTCGAGCCCAGCAGCGTCGAGCGCCTGCCGGCGGCCAGGGCCTCGCTGTACAACTACCAGCGTAATTCCCAGGTGTTTGAAAAGGCGCTTTAGGGTGCACTGCGCCCACCGAGTGGAGCCAGAAAGCCCCCGGACTGCATCCGGGCTCGGTGCTGGCGAGGGCTGATTGCCGCCCAGGGTCGATCACGCTGTATCGATCCAGCGTGCCGAGGATCAGGCGATCTTGTGTCGATGCAGATGGTACTGTTCCTGGCCATCGTCCCAGCCGGCTTCCCAGGCGGCGACCAGTACCTCGGCACTGTGGTTGTGGCGATGCCCAGGCTGGCCGGTGAGCCCGGCCATATAGCCTTGCTGGTAGGCCTTGTTGAGGCTCTCCAGACTCCAGTGCCGGTCATCTTCCATATCTTCGGGCGCCATGGGGCGGAACTCGCAGCGGACTACAGGCCTAATGCTAGTCCCACCCCGCGCGGCTGTCCGTGCCGCCGATCCCGCTCTGGCTACCGTTTGCTGGCTTTGTGCGCCGTATCACTAAATGGGCGAAGCCAGGATGCTGGCCTGATAGGCTGCGGCAAAGCTGTCGAAGTCCCCTTCCTCGTGGGCTTCCAGCTCGCTCTGCTGCTGCAGGGATTGCAGCGCCAGGGCCTCGAATTCGCCTTGTTGCGCCGCCTCTAGCGGCTGCTGACGGAAGTACTCGGCGTGGGCCTGGCTCTGGCGCAGGGCGAACTGCACAAAGCTCTGGCCCTGCTGCAGCTCGGCCAGCACCTGGGCCGAGGGTGTCAGGCTGGGGTCTTCGACCTTGGCCCGCTGAGCCTGCAGGGCCTGACCATGGCCGTTGCCGCCCTGGCTCTGGTCGAGCAGTTCGGCCAGTGGGCGGATCTGCTCCAGCAGTTCATCGGCCCAGGCCTGCAGCACCACCGGCTGACTGCTGCGCTGCAGCAACAGGCCGGGGCGCCGGCCTTCCTTGACCACGGCCAGGAAGTTATCGGTGCAGGCGTGGCATTCGCCGCTTTCCAGCAGCGGGCTGTCGGTCAGGGCGCAGAACAGCAGGAAGGCGTCGAGAAAGCGCGCCTCGCTCAGATCGATGCCTAGGGGCAGGAAGGGGTTGATATCCAGGCAGCGCACCTCGACATACTGCACGCCCCGGGCCATCAGCGCCTGGATCGGCCGCTCGCCGCTGTAGGTCACCCGCTTGGGGCGAATATTGGAGTAGTACTCGTTTTCGATCTGCAGGATATTGGTATTGAGCTGCAGCCATTCGCCGTCGCGCTTTGCGCCGATTTCCACATAGGGCGGGTAGGGCGTGCCGACCGCCTGGCGCAGGCTGTCGGTGTAGCTGACCAGGTCGTTGTAGCAGGGGGTGAGATCCGCCTGGGCGCTGCTCTGGTAGCCCAGGTCGCTCATGCGCAGGCTGGTGGCGTAGGGCAGATACAGGGTGTCGGCGTCCAGCTCCTGCAACTGGTGCGGGCGGCCGCGCATAAAGCCCTTGTCCAGCGCCGGCGAGGCACCGAACAGGTACATCAGCAGCCAGCTGTAGCGGCGGAAGTTGCGGATCAGCGCGATATAGCGCGCCGATTGGTAGTCGCGCGGGCTCTGGCTATCGCCTTCGGCCTGCTGCTGCAGTTGCCAAAGCGCTTCCGGCAGGGAGAAATTGTAGTGAATGCCGGCGATGCACTGCATGGTCTTGCCATAGCGCAGGGCCAGGCCCTGGCGATAGACATACTTGAGCCGGCCGATATGGGAGTTGCCGTAACGGGCGATGGGGATCTGCGCCTCGTCGGGCAGCGCGCAGGGCATGGACGGACTCCACAGCAGCTCGTCACCCAGCTTGCTGTAGGCGAAGCGATGGATACGCTCCAGGTCATCCAGGGTCGCTTGCGGGTCAGGCTCGGCCGGGGTAATAAACTCCAGCAGCGACTCGGAATAGTCCGTGGTGATCTGCGGATGGGTCAGCGCCGAGCCCAGGGCGGCCGGGTGCGGCGTCAGGGCCAGTTGGCCATTGCCATCCACGCGCAGGCACTCGCGCTCGATACCGTGAAGGCATTGGGCAAGCAGGGATAGGTTGGCCGGTTCGCCAAGCTGGGCCAGGCGGCGGTTAAGCAGGTCGCTCAAGATTGCATTCCTTCACGCATCGGTCGCCTCAATATGGGGGCGATAGGTGTGCTCTACAAGGGGTCGAGAAAACTGGCTTGAGCCGGTCGATAGCGCTTTATAACCCGAGGTGGGTGAAGAGGGTTAGAGCTGGACGCTGAGCATTTGCATCAGGGTGATGCGCAGGGCAAGGTGGTCGGCACCCGTAGGGTGCGTCGTGCGCACCAGCAGTGTCGCTGGGCGGTGCGCGCAGCGCACCCTACGGGTTGTTTTACTTCTTCAGTTGCTTGGCATTGGCAAATAGCGCAGCCATGCCGCCGTTGGCCGGGGCCGGCTTGTCCTGGCTGGAGTGGCGTTCGCTGCGCGGCGCATTGCCACTTGGCTTGCCGCCACGTGCACCGCCACGCGGCCCTTCGATCTTCTCGCCCGGGGTGTCGCCCATACGCATGGACAGGGCGATACGGTTGCGCGGGATGTCCACTTCCATGACCTTGACCTTGACCACGTCGCCGGCCTTGACCGCCTCATGCGGGTCCTTGATGAATTTCTCCGACAGCGCCGAGATATGCACCAGACCGTCCTGATGCACGCCGATGTCGACGAAGGCGCCGAAGTTGGTCACGTTGGTCACCACGCCTTCGAGCATCATGCCCAGCTTGAGGTCATTGAGGGTTTCCACGCCGTCCTGGAACTCGGCGGTCTTGAACTCCGGGCGCGGGTCGCGGCCGGGCTTTTCCAGTTCGCTGAGGATGTCGCCGATGGTCACTAGGCCGAATTTTTCGTCGGTGAATTTCTTTGGGTCCAGGCGCTTGAGGAAGGCGGCATCGCCGATCAGCGAGCGGATATCACGGCCGGTGTCGGCAGCGATGCGCTGCACCAGGGGGTAGGTTTCCGGGTGCACGGCGGAGGCGTCCAGCGGGTTGCTGCCGTTCATCACACGCAGGAAGCCCGCGGCCTGTTCGAAGGTCTTGTCGCCCAGGCGCGGCACCTTGAGCAACTCGGCGCGGCTGTTGAAGGCGCCGTTGGCATCGCGGTAGGCGACGATATTCTGCGCCAGGGTGGTGTTCAGCCCGGAGATGCGCGCCAGCAGGGCGGCGGAGGCGGTGTTTACATCCACGCCGACGGCGTTTACGCAGTCCTCGACCACCGCATCCAGGCTGCGGGCCAGCTTCAGCTGGGATACATCGTGCTGGTACTGGCCGACGCCGATGGATTTCGGGTCGATCTTCACCAGCTCGGCCAGGGGGTCCTGCAGGCGGCGGGCGATGGATACGGCGCCGCGCAGGGACACGTCCATATCGGGGAATTCCTTGGCCGCCAGCTCCGAGGCCGAGTACACCGAGGCGCCGGCTTCACTGACCATGACCTTGGTCAGCTTCAGGCTCGGTAGCTTCTTGATCAGCTCGCCGGCCAGCTTGTCGGTCTCGCGGCTGGCGGTGCCGTTGCCGATGGAGATCAGGTCGACGTTGTGCTTGCTGCACAGTTTGGCCAGGATCGCCAGGGTGCCGTCCCAGTCATTGCGCGGGGCATGGGGGTAGACCGTGGCGGTTTCCAGCACCTTGCCGGTGGCATCCACCACGGCCACCTTGCAGCCGGTGCGCAGGCCCGGGTCCAGGGCCAGGGTGGCGCGGGGGCCGGCCGGGGCGGCCAGCAGCAGGTCGTGCAGGTTGCGGGCGAAGACGTTGATCGCCTCGTCCTCGGCGGCCTCGCGCAGTTCGCCGAGCAGATCGGTTTCCAGGTGGGTGTAGAGCTTGACCTTCCAGGTCCAGCGCACCACCTCGCCCAGCCACTTGTCGGCGGCGCGGCCACGGTTGGCGATGCCGAAGCGCTCGCCGATCATCACCTCGCAGGGGTGCATCGTGCCTGGGGCTTCGTCGCCGACCTTGAGGCTGACACTCAAGATGCCTTCGTTGCGCCCGCGGAAGATCGCCAGGGCGCGGTGCGACGGTGCGCCCTTGAGCTTCTCGTCATGCTCGAAGTAGTCGCGGAACTTGGCCCCTTCATTCTCCTTGCCGGCAATCACCCGGGCGCTCAGGGTGGCGTTGTCCTTGAGAAAGCCGCGCAGGCTGCTGAGCAGGTTGGCGTCCTCGGCAAAACGTTCCATGAGGATGTACTTGGCGCCTTCCAGCACCGCCTTGAGGTCGGCGAAGCCTTTCTCCGCGTCGATAAAGCGCTCGGCCTCGCTTTCCGGGTTCAGCTCGGGGTTGCCGAACAGCGCGTCGGCCAGCTCGCCCAGGCCGGCTTCCAGGGCGATCTGGCCCTTGGTGCGACGCTTCTGCTTGAACGGCAGGTAGAGGTCTTCCAGGCGCGTCTTGGTCTCGGCATCATCGATTTCGCGCTTGAGTTCCGGGGTCAGCTTACCCTGTTCCTCGATGCTGGCGAGGATGCTGGCGCGGCGCTCGTCCAGTTCGCGCAGGTAGCGCAGGCGCTCTTCCAGGTTGCGCAACTGGGTGTCGTCGAGGCTGCCGGTGACCTCTTTGCGGTAGCGGGCGATAAAGGGCACGGTTGAGCCTTCATCGAGCAGGGCCACGGCGGCGGCGACCTGTTGCGGGCGCACGCCCAGTTCATTGGCGATGCGGTTGTTGATGCTATCCATATAAATGCTACCCACACTGAAACCACAGGGCGGCCACGCAGAGGGCGGGCCAGACACGAAAGCGCCGCATTATAAACACCCTGTCCGCTGCTGCTGGGACGCCGTTGGGGAAAAATCTGCTAACAATGGGTTGCACGTCGGTTGCGCCGCCTGAGCCATAATGCCGGGCATTGCACACTGCCAGCGCGCCCGCGCCCGGCGGAGGCCTGGTCAAGGAGCCCTGAATGAGCAGCACTGCACTTCCTGTTGAAGGCGAAAAGATCCTGATCGTCGATGACGACGCGCGTTTGCGTCGCTTGCTGGAACGCTTCTTCGATGAGCAGGGCTACCGCGTGCGCGCGGTGGAAAATGTCGAGCAGATGGACCGCCTGCTGGCCCGCGAGCTGTTCAACCTGGTGGTGCTGGATCTGATGCTGCCGGGCGAGGATGGCCTGTCCGCCTGCCGCCGCTTGCGCGAGGGCAATAACCAGGTGCCGATCATCATGCTCACCGCCAAGGGCGATGAGGCCAGCCGTATCCAGGGCCTGGAGCTGGGCGCCGATGACTACCTGGCCAAGCCGTTCAACCCCCGTGAGCTGCTGGCACGGATCAAGGCCGTGCTGCGTCGTCAGGCACCGGTGGTGCCGGGCGCGCCGGGTAGCGAGGACGAAACGGTAAGCTTCGGCGAGTATGAGTTGTCCCTGGCCACCCGTGAGCTGAAGAAGGGTGACGAGGTGCATATGCTCACCACCGGCGAGTTCGCCGTGCTCAAGGCCCTGGTGCAGCACGCCCGTGAGCCGCTGACCCGGGACAAGCTGATGAACCTGGCCCGGGGCCGCGAGTGGGACGCCCTGGAGCGTTCCATTGACGTGCAGATCTCACGCCTGCGCCGGCTGATCGAGCCGGATCCGTCCAAACCACGTTATATCCAGACGGTCTGGGGCGTGGGTTATGTCTTTGTGCCGGACGGCAACAAATAAGTGCCCAGGCATTGATTGATGTAGGAGCGGGCCATGCCCGCGATCCGCAGCTT
>JBFHPI010000110.1:0-8406 GCA_041592855.1 Pseudomonas sp. | reverse complement strand
GGCCAGCTACTGCAGGCCACCTTCGCTGACCGCACAGTCTCTGCCGCCGACTGTCAGAACCTGCTGTGGGGCGTCGAGGCCTGCGTCAACGGGGTGATGGCGCGCATCGCCTCCGGCGGTTTCGCCCACTGGGCCGAACCCATCGCCCTGGACGAGTACTTCGCCCGTGTCGCCGACTTCATTATCGCCGGTCTGCGTGCCCAGGCCGCAGACCTTCTAGCCCAATCCTGTGAGTAAGTTTTTTATGTTAAGCCAACTGTCCAAACGCCCCTGGCTGATCGCCGTCGTCATCAGTCTGTTGTTGCTGCTCTGGCTGCTGAGCGGCGATGCCTTCCGCGCCCAGGAGCAGGCCGGCGCTGAACAACCGGCGACCGAAGTAGGCCTGAGCAAGGTCCAGGTGCAGTGGCTGCAAGCCCAACCCATGCAGCGCCAGCACGTGGTGCAGGGGCAGGTCGAGGCCTGGCGCCGGGTCGAGTTACGCGCGCAGATCAGTGGCAGTATCAGTCGCCTGGATCGAGACAAGGGCAGCCAGGTCTTGCAGGGCGAGCTGCTGCTCAGCCTCTCCAGCGACAACCGCCCGGCCCAGGTGGCCAAGGGCGAGGCCGATGTGCGCCAGCGCGAAGCCGATGTCAGCGCCGCCACCCGCCTGCGCGAGCGCAACCTGATCTCCACCAACGAGCTGATCCGCCTGCAAAGCGAGCTGGCCAAGGCTCGCGCCGAGCTGGATATGGCCCGCATTCAACTGAAGAACACCGCCATCAGCGCACCCTTTGCCGGCATCTATGACCAGCGCATGGTCGAGCTGGGCGATTTCGTCCAGCCCGGGCAGAGCCTGCTGAGCCTGGTGGACATCAGCCAGCTCAAGGTCAGCGCACAGATTGCCCAGCAGGAGGTGACCCAGCTGAAAATCGGCCAGCCCGTGCGCATCGAGCTGCTCGATGGCCGCGAGATGACCGGCGAGCTGCACTTTATCGCCGCCGCCGCCGATCCCGGCTCACGCAGCTTCCGCATCGAGGTCAAGGTGGCCAATCCCGAGGGCCTGCGCCTGGCCGGGGCCAGCGCCACCCTGCACATCGCCACCGGCGAGGCCATGGCTCATCGCCTGTCGCCAGCCCTGCTCAGCCTGGACGCCAGCGGTCGCCATGGGGTCAAGTGGGTCAATGAGCAGCAGCGGGTGGAATTCACCCCGGTCGAGCTGATCAGCGTCGACAACCAGGGCGCCTGGGTCAGTGGCCTGCCGCCGAAGGTGGCGCTGATCACCCTGGGCCAGGGCTTTGTCGAGCCGGGTCAGCAGGTCATCAGCCAGACGGCAGAGGGTAGCTGAGATGCATAGCCTGATCGCCGCCGCCCTGGACCGCAGCCGCACCAGTCTGCTGGTGCTGGCCTTTCTGATTATCGGTGGCCTGGGGGCCTATCTGGTCATCCCCAAGGAAGCCAACCCGGATGTCAGCATTCCGATCATCTACGTTTCGGTCAGCCTGGAGGGCATCAGCCCAGAAGACGCCGAACGCCTGCTGGTGCGCCCCCTGGAGCAGGAGTTGCGCAGCCTGGAAGGGGTCAAGGAAATGCGTTCCATGGCCAGCGAAGGCCATGCTTCGGTGACCCTGGAGTTCGATGCCGGCTTCAATGCCAAACTGGCCCTGACCGATGTGCGTGAGAAGGTCGACACGGCGCGCAGCAAGCTGCCCGATGAAGCCGACGAGCCCAGCGTCAACGAAGTCAACGTGGCGCTGTTCCCGGTGCTCTCGGTGGGCCTGTCCGGGCCGATTGCCGAAACCGAGCTGGTGTATATCGCCCGGCGCCTGAAGGACAACATCGAAGGCATTGCCGAGGTGCTCTCGGTCACCATCGGCGGTGACCGTGAAGACCTGCTGGAGATCGTCGTCGACCCGCAGGTGCTGGACAGCTACGGCATCGACTACAACGAGCTGTTCACCCTGGTCAGCCGCAACAACCGCCTGGTGGCCGCCGGCAGTCTGGACACCGGCGCCGGACGCATGAGCATGAAGGTGCCCGGGGTGATCGAGAACCTCGAAGACGTGCTGAGCATGCCGATCAAGGTGGTGGGCAACAGCGTGGTGACCTTCGGCGACGTGGCCACCATCCACCGTACCTTCAAGGATCCCACCGGCTTTGCCCGCATCAATGGCCAGCCGGCGGTGGTGCTGGAAATTTCCAAGCGCAGCGGCGCCAACATCATCGAGACCATCGAGCAGGTCAAGGCCCTGATGCAGCAGGCACAACCGCTGCTGCCCGAGGGGCTGGAAGTCAGCTACATCATGGATCAGTCGCAGGAGGTCAAGAATATGCTTGGCGACCTGCTCAACAACGTGATGACCGCCATCGCCCTGGTGCTGATTCTGGTAGTGGCGAGCATGGGCATGCGCTCGGCGCTGCTGGTCGGCCTGACCATTCCCGGGGCCTTTCTGGCCGGCATCCTGATGATCTGGCTGCTCGGTTTCACCCTCAATATCGTCGTGCTGTTCAGCCTGATTCTGGTGGCCGGCATGCTGGTGGACGGCGCCATCGTCGTTTCCGAACTGGCCGACCGTTACCTGCACCAGGGCCAGACGCCCCGCCAGGCTTGGGCCAATGCCGCGACGCGGATGGCCTGGCCGGTGATCGCCTCCACCGCCACCACCCTGGTGGTGTTCCTGCCCCTGCTGTTCTGGCCCGGCGTGGTCGGTCAATTCATGAAGTACCTGCCGGCCACGGTGATCGTCTGCCTGCTGGCCTCCCTGGCCATGGCCCTGGTGTTTCTGCCGGTGTTGGGCGCCGTCACCGGCGGCACGGCCAAGCCGCTACCCAGCCACAGCAGCGCGGCCGGCAGTGCCTACCGCCGCCTGCTCGCCCGCCTGCTCAAGCGTCCCGGCCTGACCCTGCTCGGCATGCTGGCGCTCATTGCCCTGATCTACACCGCCTATGGCCGCTTCAACCATGGCGTGGAGTTCTTCCCCGATGTGGAGCCGGAAAGCGCACAGATATGGCTGCGCGCCAGAGGCGATCTGTCGGTGCAGGAGAAGGATGCACTGCTGCAGCAGGTGGAAAAGCGCCTGCTCGGCATGAGCGAAGTCAAGGCCCTGTACGCCCGCTCCCTGGCCCAGCCGGGCAATCAGCTGGGCGCCGATGTGATCGGCACCCTGCAATTCCAGTTCGTCGAGTGGCATGAGCGGCGCCCGGCCAATCGTATTCTCGAAGACATGAGCGCCCGCACCGCCGACATCCCCGGCATCGTGCTGGAGTTCCGTAAGCAGGAGCAGGGCCCCAGCGGCGGCAAGCCGGTCAAGCTGCAGATCAGCGCCCTCGACCCGGCCCTGGCCGAGCTGTGGGTCGAACGCATCCGCGCCGAGATGCAGACGCTCGGTGGCTTCAAGGACATCGAAGACGACCGCGCCCTGCCCGGTATCGAATGGCGGATCAAGGTCGACCGCGAGGCGGCCGCGCGCTTCGGCGCCGATGTGCTGAGCGTGGGCAATGCGGTGCAGATGATCACCAACGGCCTAAAACTGGCAACCTACCGCCCCGAGGATGCCAGCGACGAGGTGGATATTCGCGTGCGCCTGCCCGCCAACTGGCGTTCCCTCGACCAGCTCGGCCGCCTGACCCTGAATACCGCCGTGGGCCAGGTGCCACTGAGCAACTTTGTCAGCCTGGAGCCGGCACCCAAGGTCGGCACCCTGCGTCGCGTCGACGGCAACCGCACCATCACCCTGCAGGCCGATCTGGCCGAAGGCGTGCGCCTGGATGAACGCCTGCTGGCCCTGCGCGGCAGCCTCAAGGAACTGCCCGGCGATGTGCAGCTGAAGTTTGCCGGCGAGGATGCCGATCAGCGCGAAGCGGCGACCTTCCTGATGACTGCCTTCGGCGTGGCGATCTTCCTGATGTTTATCATCCTGGTGACCCAGTTCAACAGCATCTACCAGGCCATGCTGGTGCTCTCGGCCATCGTATTGTCCACCGCCGGGGTGCTGACCGGGCTGCTGGTCAACGGCCAGTCGTTCGGCATCGTGATGGTCGGCATGGGCCTGATCGCCCTGGCTGGCATTGTGGTGAACAACAACATCATTCTGATCGACACCTACAACCAGCTACGCCGCCAGGGCCTGGAACCCTACCAGGCGGCCCTGGAAACCGGCAGCCTGCGCCTGCGCCCGGTGCTGCTCACCGCAGTGACCACGGTGCTGGGGCTGATGCCCATGGTGCTGGGGGTGAATGTCGACCTGCTCAGCCCGAGCCTGGGTATCGGTGCACCCTCGACCCAGTGGTGGACCCAGCTGTCCAGCGCCATCGCCGGCGGCCTGAGCTTTGCCACCGTGCTGACCCTGCTGCTGACCCCCTGCCTGCTGGTGCTCGGCTCACGCTTCGAGCGCCGCCCGCCGCCGCTGGAAACCTTCGACGACGACCTGCTGGACCTGCCCGAGCACCTGCTGGCGCCAAGCCTCAGTAGCCAACGCAGCCTGGCGCAGCCTGTGGAAAAATAAAACGCCAGCACTCACCCGTGCCGGCTCTGCCAGCAGAGTGGCCCCGAGCCGGAGCCCCCAAGCTGCAACTGCAGCCTAGCCACCCATCACCAGTCCTGGCCTTGAGCGCCCAGAACCCATGATGGGTGGTGCCGGCCTCGCGCCCAACCATCAAGGATTCGGCAATGGCCTGTTTAAGAAAAATTTAAGGATTGCCTAGGGGCTATTTCGTAACGCCCTGAACCGACCCTCGCTAGGCTTGGCCACCTCGATTCACAAGCCAGGAGCCTGGTCGATGCTGTGCCCTATAACGCGATTCAATGTCTATGCCTTTATCCACAAAGGCATGCGCGCCCACCTGATCCACACCCTCTATGCCATCGGTCGCTGCGATTGGCAGAACTGCAGCGAGACCCGCATTGCCCTTGCCGAACTGCATGCGCTGTTAAGCTTCTGCCGCTCACATATTTATCACGAAGACAAACTGGTGCATCAGGCGCTGGAGCAGCGCAAGCCCGGTGCGACCCGCTACAGCGGCGCGGCACATCGCCTGCAATGTCAGACGATGGATGAGCTGGAAAACCTGGCAGAGCAAGTTATGCATTTGCCAGCACGGCGCAGGGGCGACCTAACGCACCGCCTCTACCGCCGGCTTGCTCAATTTGTTGCGGAGTGCTTTGAACACCTGGAACAGGAAGAGCGCGATAACAACCGCCTGCTGTGGGAAACCCATAGCGATGCCGAGTTGATTGCGCTTGAGCAACGCATCCTGGCATGCCTGAGCCCTGTCGAAATGCAACGCCTGCTGTACTGGATGCTGCCGGCCCTGACCCCAGACGAACGCGCCAGTTACCTGCTCGCGTTACGCGCCAAAGCATCTGCTGATTGGTTCGCTGCCACCCTGGAAACCTTAAAGGGGCAGCTGACAGCCAATCAGTGGTCACATCTTGAGAGCGCCCTCAACCTGGTCCAGGTGGCTGAGCCCATCGGTCTATCCGCCTAAGCGCGGCGCCTGATCACTCAATCGCGTGATCAGGCGCATGCGGCCTTAACCATCACCGACTACCTGCTCATTGACCCCAGGACAAACAGCGCCAGCCTGCCCCCTTAAACGACTAAGCCTGGCCGGGCGAGTCAGCAGTCACAGAGCGAAGGCGAACGACTGGGCGGTCAGACACAAGCTGCGTACACTCGCGCAACCATTAGCGAGGAGCATGCCATGCGCATCCTGTACCAGTTTCCGATTTCCCATTACTGCGAGAAAACCCGCTGGCACCTGGAGCACAAAGGCCTGGACTATCAGGTCGACAACCTCTTCCCCGGTCTACACCGCCTCAAGAGCCAGCGCCTGGCCGGCATCCGCACCCTGCCCATCCTGCAGGACGGCAATCAATGCATCGGCGACTCCACGCAGATTGCCCTGTATCTGGAACAACACTACCCCGACAAGCCGCTGCTACCTGGCGATGCCGAGCAACGCCAGCAGGTGCTGGAACTGGAAGAACGCTTCGACCGTCTTGGCGTGCACGTGCGGCGCTGGCTGTACGGCCAGATCAAGGATTGGGAATCGGTGATGCATGCCATGCTCAAGGTCTACCGTCCGCTGCTGGGCCTGCGCGACTTGATGAAGCCGGTGCTGATCAATGGCGTGCAGAAGCTCTATGGCGTCACCCCACAGCGCGTGGCCCAGTCCCAGGCCGAACTGCTGGAAGGCCTGGCCCTGATCGAGTCGCGTATCCAGGGCGACCCGTCGCGCTACCTGGTCGGTGATCAACTGAGCCTGGCCGATATCAGTGCCGCTGCCCTGTTCGCCCCGCTGTTCACTCCGGCCGGTACGCCCTGGGAAGGTATTGCCGGGCATGATGCCAAGACCCAGGCCTTCCTCGACGAACTGCACGCCCACCCCGCCGGACAATGGGTACTGCGCCGCTATGCCGAGGATCGCTGGCAGCAGCCGCGTTAGCAGATTTTTAGGATTTGCCTAGGGTCTATTTCGCAATGCGCTTAGCAGCGGCCACCTAGGATGGAGCTCCTGTCACGGCTCGGCATACCCGGGCCATAACCTCAAGGAGCTCCCCATGAATGCCCTCTCCCGTCGCTGGATCTATGTCGCCGTTGTGTACTTCTGCCTGGCCGTTGGCCTGGGCGTATTTATGGGGGCAACCGGCGATCACCGGATGAAGATCGTGCATGTCCACCTCAACCTGCTGGGTTGGGTCACCCTGAGCCTGGTAGGCATCATCTACCACTATTTCCCCCGCGCCGCTGCCAGCCGCCTGGCCAGCCTGCAATTCTGGCTGCACAACCTGGCCCTGCCGGTGATGATGGCCGCCCTGGCCCTGATGATCACCGGCACCCCTCAAGTCAGCCCGGCTTTGGGCGCAGCTTCCATGGCCATTCTGCTGGCGGCGCTGCTGTTCGCTGGCAACCTGTTCTGGCGCCGCGCCTGATCAGCCGGCGTCCACCTGCTGCAGCACCATCGGACGCTTGAGCTCTAGGCGCAGGCGTCCGCGCCCGCACTTGTGCAGCAAAATATCGGTGCTGCGCTCGGCCAAACGGCGCTGCAGCAGAATCAGCCGGGCCTCCAGATTGTCGTCCAGCTCCGGCAGACGCAGGGCCGGGTCCAGGCGCAACTCGCGGTTGCTGAACTCGCGCCGCCCCTGCTGATACGCTTCGTTGTTCTGCGCCGTCCCATGGGAAAAGGGTGGGCCTTCGCCGTGGCCGCTTCGTTTTGGGCGCTGGGCTTCGTTCTCTTTACCTCCCTCGCTGGTCAGGGCAGGCCACATGGCGCGTTCGTTCTCGTTGCGATCGTCTCTTTCCTGATCCTGGCGGCGGGAAAAAAGGAGACGCCGCCCGTCGTCGATGACGACGAAACGACCGGTTCCGAAGCGGCGGCGCCGGATCCGGCGGTAAGCAGCCAGTCTCCCGACGGCGATCGCAAAGATGGTCTTCCCATTGGTTTCCTGCTCATCGACGATGCCGAAGAGAAAAGCGAAGGCACAACCACGGAAGCGGAGCCGCCTCGGTCAAGCGCGCCCGAGACGTTTCACCCGGCGGATGACGCCGAGATTCACCGATACGACATTGCCTGGCGGGAGATCGAAGCCGGTAATCAGCATCGCGGCCTGTGGGCGCGCGCATTTGCCATGAACGACGGCGATGAGGTGAAGACCAGGGTTCAGTACCTGAGGGAACGCACGGAGTTCCTGGAGAATCAGGAACGGCGGCAGGAAGTCGAACGAAGAGCGCGGGAATCGCGCGAGCGAGAAATTCGAAAGGAGAAACAGCGCCAGCATGAAGAGCGGATGGAGCTATTAAGGAAAGAAGAGCAGAAAAAAGAAGAAGTGCGCCAGGCGCAGGTGCTGCGTGAGAGGGAGTTGCAAAAAGAAAGGGACCGCCTGCGTAAAGAGCAGGAGGAAAGGCTCAACGGGGAGATGCAGAGGCAAAAGGAAGAGCACCGGCATCGGGACCTTCTTCAACGGGTTGCGTTGAAGCAGAGTGAACGTGTGAATCTGCTCAAAGACGAAATCAACGAGCCGGACAAATGGAAGGAGTTCAAGCTGATTTCCGCCGCCCAGTTCGGAAGCGACGAGACCGTCTTCGTGCTCCTGGCCGCCGGTGCGAATCCGCTGCTCAGGGACGGCTTCGGGCATACCGCGCGGGACTATGCGAAACAGAAGGGCAGAAAGGAAATAGCGCGGCACCTGGAGATCGCCGAGCGTCTCTGGAAACAGAAAAGCCAAAGCATTCAATTCGACGCCGCCTAGAGCGCATGGCCGGCGTCGGCCCGTCAACGCCTGACTCCCGCTGAAATTGCACCCACGGGGCGCGCGGTTCGCCAAGGTCGAATAGCCGGCGTGCCCGTATCTACCATCCGCGCGCCGCGGCAGGCCGGCATCCGTCGAACAACGCGTCGCGCACACCTTCGGGCGTGGCCTCCCTCGGT
>JBFHPI010000109.1:0-8425 GCA_041592855.1 Pseudomonas sp. | reverse complement strand
TGGTCAAGCAGGGCCTCACCGGCAAGGCCGCCGACGCGGCCCTGGGCGCGGCGCATATCACGGTCAACAAGAACGCCGTGCCGAATGATCCGCAGTCGCCCTTTGTCACCTCCGGCATCCGTATCGGCACTCCAGCCGTCACTACACGCGGCTTTAAGCAGGGCGAGTGCCGTACCCTGGCAGGCTGGATCTGCGACATCCTCGATGAACTGGACAACCCCATGGTGATCGAACGTGTCCGCGGTCAGGTCGCCGACCTGTGCACCACCTTCCCGGTCTACGCTGACTAGAACGGTACGCAGTTTTTGCCCCTATCGGCGCGGTTACCCAGCGCGCCGCATCATTGCCGCCCCACAAGGGCGGCCGCAAAACACGCAATCGGAGCAAGCATGTCACTGAGCGTTTTTGACCTCTTCAAGATTGGTATCGGCCCTTCCAGTTCGCATACGGTCGGTCCCATGCTGGCCGCCCTGCGCTTTGCCGAAGGGCTGCGCCGCGATGATCTATTGACCACCACGGAGAGCATCAAGGTGGAGCTATATGGCTCCCTCGGTGCCACCGGCAAGGGCCACGGCAGCGACACCGCGGTACTTCTGGGCCTGGAAGGCGAACAGCCGGATCGGGTGGATACCACCTCGGTAGCGGCGCGCCTGGAGCAGATCCGCAGCAGCGGCCAGCTCAAGCTGCTCGGCGAAAAACCCATCCGTTTCATCGAAAAGCAGCACCTGGCGCTGATCCGCAAGCCGCTGGAGTTCCACCCCAACGGCATGATCTTCCGCGCCTTCGACGCCGCCGGTTTGCAGATCCGCGCCCGCGAGTACTACTCGGTGGGCGGCGGTTTCGTGGTGGATGAACAGGCCGCAGGCGCCGACCGCATCGTCGAGGACCAGACGCCCCTGACCTACCCCTTCAAGACCGCCAAGGCACTGCTGGCCCAGTGCGCCGAGCACAATCTGTCCATCAGCCAGTTGATGCTGGCCAACGAGGCCGCCTGGCGCCCGGAAGCCGAAACCCGCGCCGGCTTGCTGCGCATCTGGCAGGTGATGCAGGACTGCGTCGAAGCCGGCTGCCGCAATGAAGGCATCATGCCCGGCGGGCTCAAGGTCAAACGCCGCGCCGCCAGCCTGCATCGCCAGCTCAGCCGTCACCCCGAGGCCAGCCTGCGCGACCCGCTGACGGTGATGGACTGGGTCAACCTCTACGCCCTGGCGGTCAACGAGGAGAACGCCAGCGGCGGTCGGGTGGTCACCGCCCCCACCAATGGTGCGGCCGGCATCGTGCCGGCGGTGCTGCACTACTACAGCCGCTTCGTCCCCGGTGCCAACGAGGACGGCGTGGTGCGCTTCCTCCTCACCGCCGCCGCCATCGGCATCCTGTACAAGGAAAACGCCTCCATCTCCGGCGCCGAAGTGGGCTGCCAGGGCGAGGTGGGGGTGGCCTGTTCCATGGCTGCCGGGGCCCTGTGCGAGGTCATGGGCGGCAGCGTCAATCAGGTGGAGAACGCCGCCGAAATCGGCATGGAGCACAACCTCGGCCTGACCTGCGACCCCATCGGCGGCCTGGTGCAGGTGCCCTGCATCGAGCGCAACGCCATGGGCTCGATCAAGGCCATCAACGCCGCGCGCATGGCCCTGCGCGGCGACGGCCAGCACTTCGTGTCCCTGGACAAGGTGATCCGCACCATGCGCCAGACCGGCGCCGATATGAACAACAAGTACAAGGAAACCGCCCGCGGTGGCCTGGCGGTCAATATCATCGAATGCTGATTCGTAGGGTGCGCCGTGCGCACCACCCCCTCTAACGGTGCGCACGGCGCACCCTACCGGAGAGCTGTATGAGCACTGAAACCCTGGCAAAAACCCCGCTTCACGCCCTGCATATCGAACTGGGCGCCCGCATGGTGCCGTTCGCCGGCTATGACATGCCGGTGCAGTACCCGCTCGGGGTGATGAAGGAGCACCTGCACACCCGTGACGCCGCCGGTCTGTTCGACGTGTCCCACATGGGCCAGATCATCCTGCGCGGCGAGCATGCGGCCCGCGCCCTGGAAAGCCTGGTGCCGGTGGACATCATCGACCTGCCGGTGGGCATGCAGCGCTATGCCATGTTCACCGATGACAACGGCGGCATCCTCGACGACCTGATGGTGGCCAACCTGGGCAATGACACCCTGTTCCTGGTGGTCAACGCCGCCTGCAAGGAGCAGGACCTGGCCCACCTGCGGCAACAGATAGGCGACCAGTGCGAAATCGAGAGCCTGTTCGCAGCCCGCGCCCTGCTTGCCCTGCAGGGCCCCAAAGCGGTGGACGTGCTGGCCCGCCTGGCCCCCGGAGTGGCCAAGATGACCTTTATGCAGTTCGCGCCCATGCGCCTGCTGGGTGCCGAGTGCTATGTCAGCCGCTCCGGCTATACCGGGGAAGATGGTTTCGAGATCTCGGTGCCGGCCGAGCATGCCGAAACCCTGGCCCGCAGCCTGTTGGCCGAGCCGGAAGTCGAGCCCATTGGTTTGGGTGCCCGCGACTCCCTGCGCCTGGAAGCAGGTCTGTGTCTATACGGCCATGATATGAGCACCGCCACCACGCCGATCGAAGCCAGCCTGCTCTGGGCCATTTCCAAGGCCCGCCGCCTGGACGGCCTGCGTGCCGGCAACTTTCCCGGCGCCGGACGCATCTTCGCCCAGCAGCGTGGTGGCGTGGCCAGCAAGCGTGTCGGGTTGCTGCCGCAGGAACGTGTGCCGGTGCGCGAAGGCGCACAAATCGTCGATGCCGAGGGCAATGTGATCGGCACGGTGTGCAGTGGCGGCTTCGGCCCGACCCTGGGCGCGCCGGTGGCCATGGGCTATGTGCAGAGCAGCCATATCGCCCTGGATAGTGAAGTGTGGGCCATGGTGCGCGGCAAGCGCGTGGCCATGAAAGTGGCCAAGACCCCCTTCGTGCCGCAGCGTTACTACCGCGGCTAAGCCCCGTAGCCGGAGTGCGCCCAAGGCGCGCTCCGGCAATGCCGCCAAGGCCATCAGCGTTGGCCATTGCACCCGTGCCGTGACACTTATGTCGCGAGCGCATCACTGATCCTGCAAGCACATGGCCTCAAGTCGGCACAACCTGAGCCTACTTACCAAGTGTTACCAACAAAGCGAGACAGCAAGGGCACAAAGGCTCTAGTATTGCGCCCGGCCATAGGCCGAAGAAAAACAGGCGCCACCAGGCGCCAAACGGGATAGACCGGAGCAGCAAGGCACAAGCACTCTGTACCTTGCGTTGTCACCCGACCACCATTGAAGACCCAAGGGTAACTCTGTGACGAAAGACGAACTGCGCGCCGAACTTGAGCGCCAGGCGCAGCGTTACAAGGACGTATACGGCGGGGAAGTGATCACCTACGCCGCTCAGCCGGACCCCGAGCGCAAGCCATGGCGCAAGAAAGCCAACCTGCTGGACCAGGCCTTCGCCCAGGAACTGCAACGTATCGCCAAGGACCTGGGCAACAAAGTCAGCCTGGACTGAGCCAGGCTGTTTTTAACGTCCCTTGCCGCCGAGCAGCGAACCAAGCAAGCCGCGCACCAGCTGCCGCCCTAACTGGTTGGCAGCCTGACGCACGGCGCTCTTGATCACCTGCCCGGCCAGGCCGCCGAGCATATCCCCCGCCGCGCTGGCCATGCCTGCTGCGCCTTTGCTTGGTGGCTGTTGTGCCTGCTGGGTGGCGGCCTGCGCCGCCCGGGCATTAAGCAGCTCATAGGCCGACTCCCGATCAATGGACTTGTCGTAGCGCCCGCGTAACGGCGACTGCTGAATCAAGGCGCCACGCTCGGCTTCACTCAGCGGCCCGATGCGTGACTGCGGCGGGGCGATGGCCACTCGCTGCACCATGGCTGGCGTGCCTTTGGCCTCCAGAGTACCGACCAGGGCCTCGCCTATGCCCAGCTCGGTGAGGGTGGCCAGGCTGTCGATGGCCGGATTGGGACGAAAGCCATCGGCTACCGCACGCAAGGCCTTCTGCTCACGAGCGGTAAAGGCGCGTAGACCGTGCTGGATCCGCAACCCCAACTGGGCCAGCACCGCATCCGGCAGGTCGCTGGGCGACTGGGTGACGAAATACACCCCCACCCCTTTCGAGCGGATCAGCCTTACGACCTGTTCCAGTCGCTCCTGCAGGGCCTTGGGTGTGTCATTAAAGAGCAGATGGGCCTCATCGAAAAACAGCGCCAGGATGGGCTTATCGGCATCCCCACGTTCGGGTAACTGCTCGAACAGCTCGGCGAGCAACCAGAGCAGGAAGGTGGCGTAGACCTTGGGCGCTTCATGCACCAGGCGTGCTGCGTCGAGCAGATGGATGCGCCCGCGGCCGTCAGCGGCCGGCTGCAGCAGATCCTCAAGCTGCAACGCCGGCTCACCGAAGAAGGCTTCGACACCCTGCTGCTCCAGCACCGCCAGCTTGCGCAGCAGGGCCTGGGACGACTGGCTGGTAAACAGCGCACTGTCCTCGCCGAGCACCTGGGGATGGCTCTTGAGATGGGCCAATAGGGCTTTCAGGTCCTTCACATCGAGCAAC
This sequence comes from Pseudomonas sp., assembly GCA_041592855.1. Classification (GTDB taxonomy): domain Bacteria; phylum Pseudomonadota; class Gammaproteobacteria; order Pseudomonadales; family Pseudomonadaceae; genus Aquipseudomonas. The sequence goes on along the minus strand of JBFHPI010000109.1, from coordinate 3,877 downwards.
AGCAGGCCTTCGCGATCCGCCACCTTGAACGCCGCATAGAGCGCCGCCTGCTGGCTGTCGGTCAACTCCATCAGCGCCCCCAGCAGCAGCGGCCCCATCTCGCTCAGGGTGGTGCGCAACGGGTGGCCGCTCTGGCCATGGATATCCCACAGTGTCAGCGGATAGGCCCGAGGCTGATGCGCGAGCCAGGGCATGCTGGCGATGCGCTCGGCCACCTTGCCCTGCGGCGCCCCGGCCGCGCCGAGGCCACACAAGTCGCCCTTGACGTCGGCGGCGAACACCGCCACGCCAGCGTCACTGAAGCTCTCGATCAGGCGCTGCAGGGTCACCGTCTTGCCGGTGCCCGTGGCGCCAGCGATCAGGCCATGGCGGTTGCCTAAACGCAATGCCTGGCCCACGGGCAGCCCCTGTGGATCGGCACCGAGAAAAAACTGCACAGATTCCGCCATCTTGCCTTCCCTCCAGTTAAAGCTTTACTGCAATTAGGCCGACATATGTGACCAAGCTCGCCGCGCGAGCGCCTATGCCTGCCAACCCCGGCACAAGACTGGGGCCTGACCTTACCGGACGCAAGAAGCCATGCTCAATAATCTGAAGTTCAGCCACAAGATCCTCCTCGCCGCTTCCGCCGTCGTGGTAGCCGCCTTTGCCCTGTTCACCCTGTACAACGACTACCTGCAGCGCAATGCCATTCGCGGCAACCTGGAAAGCTACCTGCACGAAATGGGAAATGTGACCGGCAGCAATATCCAGAACTGGCTGTCGGGACGCATCCTGCTGGTAGAGAGCGCGGCCCAGTCCATTGCCCGTAATCCGGGAAGCGATCAGGTGGCTGGCCTGCTGGAACAGAAGGCGCTGCTCTCGACTTTCGATTACAGCTACCTGGGCAGCAGCGATGGCAGCTTTACCATGCGCCCGGCGGACGACATGCCGGAAGGCTACGACCCGCGCACCCGCCCCTGGTACAAGGACGCCATGGCCGCCGGCGGCACCACCCTGACCGAGCCCTACGTGGATGCCGCTACCAGCAACCTGATCATCACCATCGCCACCCCGGCACAATCCGCCGGCGTGGTGGGTGGCGACCTCAGCCTGAAGACCCTGGTGCAGATCATCAATTCCCTGGACTTCGGCGGTATCGGTCATGCCTTTCTGGTCAGCGCCGACGGCAAGATTCTGGTGCACCCGGAGCCGGAACTGGTGATGAAAAACCTCACCGAAGCGTTCCCCGGCAAAACCCCGCGCCTGGACAACGCCCTGAGTGAAATCGATGTCAACGGCAACACCCGCATCTTCACCTTTGCCCCGGTCAAGGGCCTGCCCTCGGTCAACTGGTATGTCGGCCTGTCGGTGGACAAAGCCAAGGCCTACAAGATGCTAAGTGACTTCCGTGCCTCGGCCCTGATCGCCATCGTAATCGCCGTGGTGCTGATCATGCTGCTGCTGAGCATGCTGATCGCCGTGTTGATGAAGCCGCTGCGGGTGATGGGCAAGGCCATGGAAGATATCGCCCAGGGCGAGGGCGACCTGACCAAACGCCTGAGCATCCACACCAACGACGAATTCGGTCAGCTGGCCAACGCCTTCAACCGTTTCGTCGAGCGCATCCATGGTTCCATTCGTGAGGTGTCCTCGGCCACCAGTCAGGTCAACGAGGTGGCCAAGCTGGTGCTGGGCGCTTCCAACTCCTCCATGCTCAACTCCGACGAACAGGCCAGTCGCACCAACAGCGTGGCCGCCGCCATCAATCAGCTGGGTGCCGCCGCCCAGGAAATCGCGCGCAACGCCGCCGATGCCTCGACCCAGGCCTCCGATGCCCGCGGGCTGGCCGAGGACGGCCGCCAGGTGGTGGAAAAAACCATCGCGGCGATGAACGAGCTGTCCAGCAAGATCAGCGCCTCATGCAGCAATATCGAAGTGCTCAACAGCAAGACGGTGAACATCGGACAGATCCTCGAGGTGATCAAGAGCATCTCCCAGCAGACCAACCTGCTGGCCCTCAATGCCGCCATCGAAGCGGCCCGCGCTGGTGAAGCCGGCCGAGGGTTTGCCGTCGTTGCCGACGAGGTTCGCAACCTGGCCCATCGCACCCAGGAATCGGCACAGGAGATCGAGAAGATGATCGAGGAGCTGCAGGTCGGCTCCCATGAAGCCGTCAGCACCATGACCGAAAGCCAGCGCTACAGCGAAGACAGCGTGGTAATCGCCAACCAGGCCGGTGAACGTCTCGCAAGCGTGACCCACCGCATCGGCGAGATCGACGGCATGAACCAGTCGGTGGCCACTGCCACCGAAGAGCAGACCTCGGTCATCGAAGCCCTGAATATGGACATCACCGAGATCAACACCCTCAACCAGGAAGGCGTGGAGAACCTCAACGCCACCCTACGTGCCTGCGCCGACCTGGAGGCTCAGGCCATGCGCCTCAAGCAGCTGGTGGATAGCTTTCGCATCTAAACGCGGCCCAAGCAAAAGGGGCGCCCATGGCGCCCCTTTTCTTTATTTGCCCTCAGGTTGATCTGACGGTGGCTTGGCAGCCTCGACCGCGTCATCTTGCTGAGCCTGTAGACGCTGCCAGAGGGCTGCGGCATCGGCGAACTCGGTACCGTGTTCAGGCCCCATGGCAGCAGGGTCGAAACGGCGGGTGCAGCCTTCACCCAAAGTCGGCGTCGGCTTGGCAGCACCACGTTCTAGCGGATTACTCATCGCCACCTGCCTCGTGCGGATCTCAGCTCAACGCCAACTGACCCTCGTCATGCTGAGCGAATTCCTTGACCGCTCGCAGCACATCGCTGCGGCTGACCTGGCCCACCAGACGCCCGTCCTCCACAACCGGCAAACGCCGACGACGGCCGCGCAGGAATTTTTCGGACACCTCAATGATATCGGCCTCGGGGGAAATGACTTCCACCTCGGTGGTCATATAGGCACTGACATCGCCACCGGCAGACTCATAGTAGGCGCCAGAGAGAATCCCCCGCAGGCAGTCCCCTTCCGACAGCAGACCCACCAGGTGGCCCTGCCCATCGACCACCGGGGCCCCGGAAATGCGATGTTCCAACAGGCGATTGATCGCCATAAACAGATTCATTTCCGGCCTGAATGTCACCAGGTTACGGGTCATGTAATCACGCACTTTGATCGACTTGAGCATCAGCAGACTCCTTAAGTCTTGCACCAGATCGATGCACGCAAGCAGATCAGTCGAACACCACCGTCTTGTTGTCGTGCACCAGTACCCTGTCTTCTAAGTGATAGCGCAGTCCACGGGACAACACCATCTTTTCCACATCTTTACCCAGACGCACCATCTCTTCGATGCTGTCACGATGACTGACGCGCACCACATCCTGTTCGATGATCGGCCCCGCATCCAGCTCCTGTGTCACATAGTGCGACGTGGCGCCGATCAGTTTGACCCCGCGCAGAGAGGCCTGGTGATAAGGCTTGGCGCCGACGAAGGACGGCAGAAAGCTGTGATGGATATTGATCACCCGCTGGGCATATTCCTCACAGAGTGGTGCTGGAAGAATCTGCATATATCGCGCCAGCACTATGGCATCGGCCTGGTGCTCACGCACCAGACGCGCCACCTCATCGAAAGCGGCCTGCTTGTCCTGAGAGTTTACCGGCACATGGAAGTAGGGTATGCCGTGCCACTCGACCATGCTGCGCAAATCGTCATGGTTGGAGATGACACAGGGAATATCGCAATCCAGTTCGTCGCTATGCCAACGGTGCAGCAGATCGGCCAGGCAATGGGACTCACGACTGGCCATCAATACCACGCGCTTTTTCACCGCAGAATCGGTGACCCGCCACTCCATGGAAAACTCCCGGGCAATGGGGGCAAAGGCCTGGCGAAAGCCGTCGAGAT